>NZ_CANPVO010000013.1 GCF_947581785.1 Candidatus Palauibacter polyketidifaciens
CACGTGCGGCTTCGTTCGCTCGAACTTTTCCTTCGCCATCGCCCCTCGTTCTCCTCTCGGACTACGGGTTCGGCGGAGTTGCCCCGCGACGGATGCTCCTCTTGCTCGCGCGCGGGCTACGCCCTTTGTTTCGTCAGTGGTCTCGTGAAGGTGGTGGGGGGAGGATTCGAACCTCCGAAGGCATAAGCCAGCAGATTTACAGTCTGCCCCGTTTGGCCGCTTCGGTACCCCACCGCCGGTACCTGGCGCCCGATCGACGCCCGATCGATGAATTCCAGGGTTCGCCGCTTCGGGGCGGCTGTTCGTCCGACTCGACCGAGCTGGCGGTGGGGCTCGAACCCACAACCTCCGGATTACAAATCCGACGCTCTACCGGTTGAGCTACGCCAGCGACCCTTCCGCACAACAGTCTTCTAACATAGGGGTACGCATGGCCAATCGTCAAGGTGTTTTCGGGCACCCGATTCGGCCGTCATTCGAGGGCGCCGTCGCCTCATCTCGCGGCCCGGAGCGGACGCGGCACCTGGATCGTGCGACCCCCCACTCGAAGGCGAGTGAACTCCGCCAGATCCTCCACGATCACGCCCCGGGCCTCGAGTTCGGCGCGAATCGCGTCGGCGCGCGCGAAGTCCCGGTTCGTCCGGGCGCGTTCGCGTTCCCCGACGCGGGCCGTGGCCCATGCGACGAGTTCGTCGTCGCCACCGGATGACTCGCGGTCCCGCACGGCGAGTACTCCGAAGACGCGATCGAATTCGTCGATCATGGCAAGGGCGGCCTCCACGCCCGACGGGGTTCGGGGATGTGCGCGGTCGAGCAGGTGATTCGCTCCCCGGACGAGTCCGAACACTGCGGAGAGCGCTTCACTCACGTTCAGGTCGTCGTCCATCGCCGCTTCGAACCCGGCACGCGCTCGCGCCGCGGCCTCTCCCAGATCGGCCGAGGCATCGGTCTCCGCGTCGCCGGCCCCGCGCAGGCGGTTCCTGAACTCGTACAGGCGGCTCACGGCCTTCGCCGCGGCCTCCAGGCCGTCGAAGGTGAAGTTCAGCTGGGCCCGATGGTGTCCGCTGAGCAGCAGATACCGGATCGCCGAGGGCGCATGTCCGCGTTCGACGAGTTCCGGGATCGTAAAGCAGTTGCCGAGCGATTTCGACATCTTCCGGCCCTCGACCAGAAGGTGTTCGGCATGGAGCCAGAACTCCGAGAACGTCTTCCCCGTCACCCCTTCCGACTGTGCGATCTCGTTGGTGTGATGCGGGAAGAGGTTGTCGATGCCTCCGGTGTGGATGTCGAGCGTTTCGCCCAGGTGGTGCATCGCCATCGCCGAGCACTCGAGGTGCCAGCCCGGCCGGCCCGGTCCCCACGGAGAATCCCATACCGCCACCGCCCCGTCGGCGCCGGGGTCGCCGCCCTTCCAGAGGACGAAGTCTCGCGGGTCATCCTTGTCGTACTCCTCATCCCCCGCGGCCCTGCCGGCGGCCGCGAGTCCCGCGCAGTCGATCCCAGCCAGCCGCCCGTATTCAGGCGCACGCCCGATCGCGAAGTACACGGAACCCTCGCTCTCGTAGGTGAGTCCCCGCTCGGAGAGCGCTTCGATCAGCCGGATCATCCCCTCGACGAAGCGGGTCGCCCGTGGCCGGTGTTCCGGTTCCTCGAGTCCGAGCGTCTCCCAGTCCTCGAGGAACATCTCGATCACGGGATCGGTGACCTCGGCCAGCGGCACGCCCCGGGCAGAGGCCGCCGCAATCGTCCGATCATCGACATCCGTGAGGTTCATGACCTGGCAGACCTCGTATCCCTTGAACCGGAGGTAGCGGCGGAGCAGGTCTTCCCACGTAAAGGCGCGGAAGTTCCCGATATGCGCGCGATCGTACACCGTGGGCCCGCAGGTGTACATCCGCACCCGGCCCGGTTCGAGGGACTTGAACGGGCGGAGCCGCCTCGTAAGGGAGTCGTAGAGCCGGAGACTCATCGCCCGCCCGGAGGAAGGTAGCGTTCCGTTCGCCAGGCGCGGTAGGCGGCGACCTCCTCCGCGCGGCGTTCGCGGGAGACCTGCAGGCAACCACCCAGCTGGCGATCCGACCGGTCGAGGATGAGTCCCGCGAGGACGCCGGCCTCGCGCGCGAAGGCGAGTTCGTCGAGCGGCTCGTACGCGGGCCCGCCGAAGAGGAGTCGCGCCGCGACCCACCCGTCGATGAACCCGTCGACCGCCTCGACTTCCCGTGAGAAGAGCTCCTCGCAGGCCACGTCGGGATCCTGACGCACGGCGTGCATTCGCAGGACCGCGTAGCTCTCGTACGCCCGGCCGGCCTCCCTCAGATTCCCCGGCATCACGAGCGCAGCGCTCGAATCCGTCACGACTTCGACCGCGTTCCATGGCCATGCATCCCGCGCCTCGGATTCGTCCAGCTCCCGCCCGAACGACCGGTAGTAGAGCACGAGAGGGTCCTCCACGAGATCGGTCATGAGGGAGTCGGAACGATCCCGGAAGCCGAGGAGGAGGTCGGCCTCGAACTCCACGACGCCGCCGGAAGGGGCCGTCAGGCGATACTGGGCGTCCAGCGACCCCGCGCCGACTAGTCCGGCGAGCACGGCCAGCGCCGCCGTGATCCGCGGTCGGATGCCCGCGCTACCCGCCGGCCGCGGTGAGGACGAGCTGGGGGCGTTCCGCTTCGGGATCCGACCGCCGATCGAGGAGCCCCGCGAATTCGAGGACGTCATCGCCGGCCCCACCGAGCAGCTCCCGCTCGCGGGCGAGCAGGTTGTTCGAGACCTCGAGCGCCGATCGCTCGCCGGTCCAGTGCTCCTCCACCACATCCCAGCCAAGCTCCTCTCCGATCCGGTGCGTCACATACGCACAGCAGAAAACATCATCCAGAAAACCGTACGGCCCGACCTCATCCTCCGGGATCACATCATCCGGACTCACGAGGTAGGCGATCGCTGCATCCACCAGAATCCGCTGCTGCCGGGTCAGGCGCGGGTCCTTCATGAGGGTGAACATCAACAAACCGTAGACGGGCGCGAGGATGACGACGTCACGCAACGTGCCGGCGTATCGTGCGACCTGATCCTTCATCCCCTGGAGGTAGGCGCTTGGCATCCCCTTCCAATCCCGATCCCGGTGGAACGCGCAACCGGGCGGCCAGCCTGATGGGTACGGCCCGGCGGCGGCCGCGACGCCCCAAACATACCACCGGCCCTTTCGCGCTGTAACCCCTTCACTCCGCTGGAAGCCCGCCGCAAAATGTCACGGGCTGCCGGGTGGCGGGGTGGCGGCGTCCGAAGGACTACTCGACCGTCACGGTCTTCGCGAGGTTCCGCGGGCGATCCACGTCGCAACCCCGAAGGACCGCGATGTGGTAGGCGAGAAGCTGCAACGGAACGACGTTGACGATCGGTTGCAGGAGGGGCAGCGTCGCGGGCACCGGGATGAGGTGATCCACCTTTCGGGCGAGATCGTCGTCCCGGCGGGTCACGAGCGCGATCACGCGGCCGCCGCGCGCCTTCACCTCCTCGATGTTCACGAGCACCTTCGAGTAGACGGCACTGCGCGGAGCCATGAAGACGACGGGCATGTCCTCGTCGATGAGCGCGATCGGGCCGTGCTTCATCTCGGCCGCCGGATATCCTTCGGCGTGGATGTAGGAGATCTCCTTCAGCTTGAGCGCCCCCTCGAGGGCGATCGGGAAGTTCGGGCCCCGCCCCAGATAGAGGAAGTTGCGCGCGGGCGCGAACTCCTCCGCCACCCGCCGGATGTGGTCCTCCGTTGCCAGCACCTCTTCGATGAGGGCGGGAAGCCCGTCGAGCGCGAGCACGAAGCCGCGGCCCTCCTCGCGGGTCATCCCGCGCCGCCTCGCGAGCATGAGGCCGAGGAGCGCGAGAGACACGACCTGCGCCACGAAGGCCTTCGTGGACGCGACGCCGATCTCCGGACCGGCGTGCGTGTAGATTCCGGCGCGCGTCTCCCGCGCGATCGTCGATCCCACGACGTTGACGATGCCGAACGTGGGGGCCCCGAGCCGTCCGGCTTCGCGCACGGCCGCGAGCGTGTCTGCGGTCTCCCCGGACTGGGAGATGCCGCCCACCAGGGTCCCCGGAGCGATGATCGGGTTCCGGTATCGGAACTCGGAGGCGTACTCCACTTCGACCGGAAGGCGCGCGAGTGCCTCGATCAGGTACTCCCCGACAAGCGCCGCGTGCCAACTCGTCCCGCACCCGGTGAGGATGATGCGCTCGGCACCGTCGATGTCCGGGCGGAATTCGTCGAGCCCGCCCAGCCGAGCCGTGCCTTCCTCCGCCAGCAGCCGGCCCCGCATCGCATCGCGCACGGTGTACGGCTGTTCGTGAATCTCGCGGAGCATGAAGTGCGGGTATCCCGCCTTTTCGATCCTCTCGAGGTCCCAGTCGACGCGGCTGATTTCCTTCGGGACGGGCTCCCAGCCGACGCGGCCGCGGTTTCTCCCGAGATCGACGGTTCGGTGCCCTGAAGAGGTGAGGACGGCCATCTCGTCGTCCTCCAGATACACGATGTCGCGGGTGTGTTCGAGAACCGCCGCCACGTCCGAGGCCACCCAGGTCGCTTCTTCGTCCTGCTCCCCGATCCCGAGCAGCAGAGGGGCGCCGCGGCGCGCGACGACGATCCGCCCCGGGTCATGCACGCTCATGACGGCAAGCCCCAGCGTGCCCTCCACCTGGGTCAGCGAGGCGGCGACGGCGCGCTCGAGGTTCCCCTGGAACGCTTCCTCGATCAGGTGCGCGACGACCTCGGAGTCGGTCTCCGACGTGAAGCGGTGGCCGAGTTCGGTGAGCTTCGTTCGGAGTGCGTCGCAGTTCTCGATCACGCCGTTGTGGACCAGCGCGACCTCGCCCCGGCTGCCCGTCAGCGGGTGGGCATTGGCGTGAGTGGGCGCACCGTGCGTCGCCCAGCGGGTGTGAGCGATTCCGGCCTTTCCGGAGAGCTGGACCCCGGCGAGCCGGTCCGCCAGGTCGTCGACGCGGCCCGCGCACTTGTGGAGATCGAGCCGGGAACCGGTGTGGACGGCGAGGCCCGCCGAGTCGTACCCGCGATACTCGAGGCGGCGGAGCCCGTTCAAGAGAAGAGGGACCGCCTCCGCTGACCCGACGTAACCGACGATTCCGCACATCCGCCGTTCAGGCCTCGCGCCGCACGAGGGCTTCGATCCAGTCCGCGCGCTCGTCCGCCAGTTCCTCGCGCGGCGCCTCCGCCATGACGCGGAAGATCGGCTCGGTCCCGGACGGTCTGGCGTGGATCCACGACCCATCCGACCACTCGAGCCGGATTCCGTCCTGCCGGTCCACCTCCGCTCCGGACGGGGCCGCGGCCGCGATTGCGGCCAGCGCCTTCTCCACACCCAGTCCTTCCCGGGGGATCGTTCGCTTCACGATTCGGTACGAGGCCCGCTCGTCGACCAGCGCGCCGAGCGTGGAACGGCTCTCCGCGAGAAACTGCAGGATGAGGGCGGCGGCCAGCGGGGCGTCCCGCGTGAGGTGCAGCCTTCCGTAGATCACGCCGCCGTTTCCCTCTCCCCCGATCGAGCTCCCCGCCTCGAGCATGCGGGAGACGACGTTGGCCTCCGCCACCGGTGTGCGGAGCAACGGCACGCCTACGCGATCCGCGGCGTCCTGAATCAGGCGGCTGGCGGAGAGGTTCGTCACGACGGGCGCCGGCTCGCGCGCCGCCACGAGTTCGACGGCCAGCGCGAGGGTCCAGTCCTCACCCACTGGACGCCCCCTCTCGTCCACCAGGGCGAGGCGGTCGACATCGGGGTCCACGGCGAAGCCGACGTCCGCGCCGACTTCCGTTACGCGTTCGGAGAGCTTTCCGAGGTTTTCCACCAGAGGCTCGGGGGGCCGAGGGAAACGGCCATCGGGTTCGAGATCGAGGCCGCTCACCCGGCAGCCGAGGCTCTCGAGCAGCGGTAGCATGATCGGCCCCCCGGCGCCGCGCACGCAGTCGAGTGCGACGTGGAACGCGTTCGACGCGATGCGTTCGGGGTCGATGATCGGCAGCGACAGAATCCGCTCGATGTGGGCGCGGCCGGCGCCTTCCCGCGCGTGTCTCTCTCCCGTGCGCGCAGACCCGACGTACTCGATCTCTCCCTCGAACCTTCGCTGGACGTCCCGTCCGGCGTCCGGCGAGAGAAACCGCCCCTCGCGCGCCACCAGCTTGAGTCCGTTCCAGGGCGCGGGGTTGTGGGAGGCCGTAACGAGAAGTCCGCCGATCGCGGCCTCGTCCTCCTCCACGGCGAGGAGACCCGTGGGCGTCGCCACCATCCCGAGGTCGCAGACGTCCAGCCCGACAGCCCGGACCCCCGCGGACACGGCGTCGAGCAGCACGGGCCCGGAGACGCGGCTGTCACGGCCGACCACGATGTGCCCCCCGCCCGGGGCTCCGGCGGCGATGTGGCTGGCGAAGGCGGCGCCGTAGCGGGCCGCGATGTCGGGCGTGAGCCCTTCTCCGACGATGCCGCGGATGCCTGAAGCAGAAACGATGAGTGACGTTGACACGCTGTTCTCCACCAACGGTGAGATGGACGCGGGATGTTAATGGTTGGTCGCCCGCGCGGCTTGCGGCGACGGCTCCGGTCGCCCTCCCCGCACGGCGGGAATACCTTGCGCACTCGACCCGCGATGCGTCGTGCCACGCGTCGTCTGCCTCTACCCGAGCCGGAGATGAAGACGTGGACCCAGCCGCCCGACGGTTCGGCACCCGGGCCATCCACGCCGGGCAGCGCCCCGACCCCACGACCGGGGCGATCATGACGCCGATCTTCCAGACATCGACCTACGTGCAGGACGCCGTCGGCTCGCCGCGCGAGGGTTACGACTACGCGCGGGTCAGGAACCCCACGCGCGAAGCCCTGCAGGCGAACCTGGCCGCCCTCGAGAACGGGCGGTACGGCGCGGCGTTCTCCTCGGGCCTCGCCGCGACGGAGGCCATCGTCAAGACGGTGCTCAACGCGGGCGACCACCTCATCTGCGGCGCGGACGTCTACGGGGGCGTCGATCGCATGCTGCGACACGTGTGGGAGCGGTTCGGCGTCGACTTCGATTTCGTGAACACGGGAGATCTCGATCAGGTTCGCGCCGCGATCCGCCCGGAGACGCGCCTCGTCCACGTGGAAACGCCGAGCAACCCGACGATGACGATTACGGATATCGCGGCGTGCGCCGCAATCGCCCACGAGGCGGGGGCCGTTTTGTCCGTCGACAACACGTTTGCGACCCCTTTTCTCCAGCGCCCGCTGGACGATGGCGCGGACGTCGTGATGCACTCGACGACGAAGTTCCTCAACGGACACAGCGACATGATCGGTGGCGCGCTGGTCACGAACTCCGGGGAACTCGCCGAAGGGTTCAGCTTTCAACAGAAGACGAGCGGGGCCATCCCCGGCCCCTTCGACTGCTGGCTCGTCCTCCGCGGCACGAAAACGCTCCACCTGCGCATGCCGGCCCACTGCCGGAACGCACAACGGGTCGTCGATGTCCTCCAGGGGCACGACGAAGTCGAATCCGTCCTTTATCCCGGCCTCGAGAACCACCCGCAGCACGCCTTGGCCGGGCGTCAGATGCGCGACTTCGGCTCCATGGTCAGCTTCGATCTATGTACGGAGGAACGGGCCAACCGCTTCGCCGGACTCACGCAGGTGTTCCAGCTGGCCGAGAGTCTCGGCGGGGTCGAAAGCCTGGTATGCGTTCCCTTTTCGATGACCCACGCCTCGGTCCCCGACGACAAGAAGCGGGAGATCGGACTGGGCCCGGGACTCGTCCGGCTGTCGGTGGGCGTGGAGGACGGCGACGATCTGGCGGAGGACGTCGAGCAGGCCCTCGCCCGTCTCTGAGCGGCGGGTGCGGCAGTCCCGGCAGTTGAAACAGGGAATGGGGGCCGGACGTAGGACCGGGAGCGCGGAAGCCGGCCCCGCGACTCGGCCGGCTCACATTAGCGCGATTTGACGCGCAGGGGGGTGATTGATGGCAGCAGGTGACGAACACCAGAGGCGGATCCTCACACAGATCGCCGCGGTCTCGTGGGAACACCCGGCGGACCGGGCGGCGCTGAATACGCTCCGCAGGATTCCGGGGTTCGACCTCGCCCTGCGAAAGATCCTCGCGCTGTTCGGAGAGCGTGCGCTCCGGCTCGCCTTCAAGGCGAACGCGGTACGGACGTCGGAGACGCAATACGCCTGGGTTCACGCGCGTCTCGCCCGCGTCTGTGAAGTGCTCGACGTGCAGAAGCCGCCGGAGTGCTACGTCTCGCAGACGCCGATCGTGAACGCCGGGGCCGTCGGTTTCGGCGAGCCGTTCATCGTCCTCAACTCTTCGATGCTGGAGATTCTCTCCGAGGACGAGGTCGAGAGCGTGCTCGGCCACGAAGTCGGACACATTCTGTCCGGCCACGTGCTCTACAGGACGCTCCTGATCCTGATCCTCAACCTCGTGATCCTCCGATACACCCTCGCGGGGCTGGCGTTGCGGCCGATCCTCATGGCCCTGATGGAATGGTACCGGAAGAGCGAACTCTCGTCGGACCGCGCCGGGCTCCTCGCGGTGCAGAATCCGCGGGTCGCGATGTCCGCGCTGATGCAGCTTGCGGGCGGCGGGCGCGGCGTCTCCCTGGACCTCGATGAGTTCATCGCGCAGTCGGACGAGTACCGGGCCGGCGGCGACCTCCTTGACGCCGTTTACAAGGTGCTCAACGTGCTCGGCCAGACCCATCCGTTCGCGGTGATCCGCGTGGCCGAACTGCGCGACTGGATCGAGAGCGGCGAGTACGACCGCATTCTCGCGGGCGAGTACCAGCACCGGGACGAGAACGACGACCGCCCGTATCGCGAGGATCTCCGCGAGGCGGCGAAGGGCTATCAGGACGGCGCTCGCGAACTCTTCGACGAGGTCGACGCCGCGGTGGATCGATTGCGGGACCGGCTGACCGGCGCCTTCAGGGGACGCGCGGACGACTAGCGCCCCGCAAGCAGCCGTTGCCCGGCGGGGACGGGCACGTCATCCTGCCGCCATGAACCTCCTGATCATCGGAAGCGGCGGCCGGGAACATGCCTTCGCGGACTGTCTCCGCCGCGACGCGCCGGACGCCACGATCTACGCGGCGCCCGGCAACCCGGGCATGCTCGGCACGGCGGAACTCGTCGACATCCGGGCCGAAGACATCGGAAGCCTGCTCGACTTCGCGGCGGCGCGGCGCATCGACCTCACCGTCGTCGGACCCGAAGCGCCTCTCGCGGCAGGGATCGCCGACCGCTTCTCCGAGGCCGGCCTGCCGGTTTTTGGGCCCGACCGGGCGGGAGCCCGACTCGAGGCTTCCAAGGCGTTCGCCAAACAACTGATGCGCGACTGCGGCGTTCCGACGGCGGACCACGAGACGTTCGACGATGCCGCGGCGGCGCTGGACTACGTCGCGGGCCACGAGGAACCCCTCGTCGTAAAGGCTTCCGGCCTGGCCGCCGGCAAGGGCGCGATCGTCTGCGAAACGCGCGGTGAAGCCCGGACAGCGATCGAGGAGATGTTGGTCGGCCGCAAGTTCGGGGACGCGGGCGGGCGGGTCGTGATCGAGGAGTTCATGCGCGGCGTGGAGTTGTCCGTGTTCTTCGTGGCGGACGGGGAGCGCGCCGTGCCGCTCCTCACATCCCGGGACTACAAGCGCGTCGGCGAGGGAGACCGCGGCCTGAACACCGGCGGCATGGGGGCGTACTCCCCCGCGGCTCCCGCGGATCCGGAGTTCATCGACGAGGTGCGGCGCGAGATCGCGCAGCCCGTGCTCGAGGCGATGGCGGAGTCCGGCGCCCCCTATCGCGGCTTCCTGTACGCGGGGCTCATGCTGACCGCCGCGGGTCCGCGCGTCGTCGAGTTCAACTGTCGGATGGGAGATCCGGAGACACAGGTCGTCCTCCCGCTCACGAGTTCGAACCTGCTCGAACCGATGATGCGGGTCGCGCACGGTGACTCGCTCGCCGGCTGGCGTCCCGAAGCCGTTCCCGGGCACGCGCTCGTCACCGTGCTGGCGAGCGCCGGATATCCGGAGAGCTCGGATTCCGGGCGGCCGATCGAGATTCCGGTCTTCGACCCCGGCAAGGTGAGGGTGTTCCACGCCGGGACCGCGATGAGGGAGGGGCGGCTCGTCACCGCCGGAGGGCGAGTGCTCGGGATCACCGGGTTTGGCGGGACGCTCGAAGAAGCGGCGCGGCGCAGCCGCGCGGCCGCCGCCCGGATCCGATTCGACGGCGCCCATTCGCGATCCGACATCGGCTGGCACGAACTGGATCCCGGCCGGCTCGGGCCGGACGCGTCGGCGCGAATCCGTTCCTCGGGCACGACTTCGGGTCGCTAGGGTCGTGCCGGAACTCCCCGAGGTCGAGACGATGCGCCGGGATCTCGCCCCGCTCCTCCGAGGCCGGCGGATCCGCCGCACCCGGGTCCACCACGACGACCTGATCCTCGGAGGGCTTTCGGCGCGGTCGTTCTCCCGCGCCGTGCACGGACGTACCTTCGGAGACGCGGACCGCCGCGCCAAGTACCTGCTCTTCCCGCTGCATGCGGCGAACGGCATCGACGGTCCGGTCGAGCGGTTGATGCGCGTCCAGGTCCGTATGACCGGCCGTTTCGCGCTCGCCCCGGAACGTCCGGACTCCGCGGAGTTCCGGCACCCGGGCCTCGACCTCGAACTCGACGATGGCCGGACGCTCTTCTACGACGATGTCCGCCGCCTCGGCGGCTTCGATCTGCTGACCCCCGAGGCGTGGAAAACCCGGGAGGCCGCTCTCGGACCGGAACCCCTTGGCCGAACGTTCACCGCCGCCCGCCTGGCTCGCATCGTCGCGCCGCTGCGGGCGCCGATCAAGAACATGCTGCTGGACCAACGGCGCGTCGCGGGTCTGGGGAACATCTACGCCAGCGAGGCGTTGTACCGCGCGAGGATCGACCCGCGCCGACCCGCGGGGTCGCTCGACGCGCAGGAGGTGCGCCGGCTGCATCGGGCGGTGCGGGCGGTCCTCCGCGAGGCGCTCGAGAGTGCGGGAACGACGCTGCGGGACTATCGCGCCGTCAACGGCCGCTCGGGTTCATTTCAGACCCGGCTGGACGTCTACGGGCGCGAGGGCGTCGCGTGCCCCGCTTGCGACCGACCGATCCGCCGGATCGTGCAGGCCGGACGGAGTTCGTTCTTCTGTGTCGGCTGCCAGCGTTAGCATCGTCCGCCCCGGGACGGGATCGACGCATGCCGTCAACGGCCTTCGGAGCGCATATTGGTCGCGGAGCCGTGTAGGATGGGCCGGAACCCGGCATGCGGCGTCGGTCGCGGCGACCCGGCCGCCGCCGGCCCGCCGCCGCGACCCGGAGGGGCAGGATCGAGTGAGCTACTCGGATCACAGCGAGCAGACGCTGGTGGAGATGTGCCTCCGCGGCGATGAACGGGCTGCGCGCGAGATCGTGCTCCGGTTCGAACGTCCCGTCTTTTCCCTCATCTTCCGGATGGTGCGGGACAGGGAACTGGCGGAGGACCTGGCCCAGGAGACCTTCGTCCGTACGTTGAACAATCTCCGCCGCTACGATCCCTCCTACAAATTTTCCTCCTGGCTCTTCAAGATCGGCTACAACCTGACGATAGATCATCTGCGCAGGAAGGAACTCGAAGTCGTTTCCATGCACGGGGCGCCGGACGCGGTGACCCCGGACCGGCAGGCCGCGACGGAAATCACGCTGGTCTCCGGTGACGAACGACCTGATGAACTCCTCGAGGCTCGTGAACTCGGCTCGGAGATCGAAGCGGCCATCGGACAGCTGCGACCCGAATACCGAACCGCGATCCTCCTGCGGCACATCGAGGGCTACGCGTACGACGAGATCGCGCAGGTGATGGAGATCCCGCTCGGCACCGTGAAGACGTATATCCACCGGGCGAGAAACGAATTGAAGGCCGCTCTCGTACATCTGACGGAGCCATAGGAGCCCGCAGCCGCTCTTACCGAGGGTTGCCGGCGCCTCCAGGGGAGAACAGGAGTGAACTTGCCGCACCTTACACCTGAGGAAATCGAGCGATTCGCCAGCCGGAGGCCGGCGTCGTCCCCGCCCGGGACGGCGGTCGACCACCTGGCCGAGTGCGCCCGTTGCCGAAAGGAAGTGGAGGCGCTGCGGGACGTCGTCGCGTTTCTCGAGGGTCTGGCCCCACATCGGCCGACGGACGGATTTGCGGAGGGTGTCGCACGGCGGGTCGACCTCGCGGGTGCCGCGCTCGATCACCGGTTGGCGCAGCTGCCCGAGCGGTCGCCGGCGCCTTCCTTCGCGAGCGATGTCCTGGCGCGCGTCGATCTGCCTCACCCGGCGCTCGACCGCGCGCTCTCAAGGCTCCGCACCTGGTCTCCCGCCCCGGCGTTCGCCGCGGCGGTCATGGCCCGCGTGCGATTGCCGGTCCCCTGGCCGGAGCGGCTCCTGCGCTTCGCGCGGCGGCGCCGGGCGGCGCTGGCCACGGCGAGCGCGGCCATGCTCACCGTGTCGGGTGGCGCCGCTGCCTGGCTGTTCGGCGCTCAGGGCCTGGCGCCCGGCCAGCTTCTCGCGGTTGCCTTCGGCGGTGCGCGGGCCGTTCTGGTCGACGCCATGCTCGCGACGGGCCGTTTGGCATACCGTCTCGGCCTCGTGGACGCGGGTGGATCGATCACCGACCGGATCAGCCCCGCCGCCGCGCTCGGCAGCCTGGCGCTGTCGAGTCTTGTGGGACTCGCCTCCCTCTGGTTCATGGCCAGGATGTTCCGGCAGCCGCTTCCACAGCGCGTTCGCATCGAGAGGGCCGCATGACGCGGGCGCTGGCGTTCCTCTCCTGTTTCGCGGTCGCGCTTCCGGTCGGTGCGCAGGAGGTGGGCATCGCCGACGCCGCGATCACGTTCTCCGCCGTCGGCCGGGCCGAGTTGTGGTTCGAACTGGAGAGCGGTACCGAGCATCGACTACGTTTCGAGGGCGAGACCGTCGAGGTGGACGGAATCGGGATCGGATCCTACGCGGAGCACGGGGGCCTCGAGAGCGCCTGGCGTGATTTCCTCCGCGAGCACGCGGGAGAGGATGCTTCCGCGGTGCGCGGCGGCCTGGTCGAATTCCGACGGTTCCTGGAGGAGTGGAGTTCATCGGCGGAGGCTGCCGACCGGGATGCGGCCCGGGCCCTTGCCGGTCGGATCGACGCGATTCTCGGGCTCGCCGCGCCGTCGCCGGCCGGCGCTGCGCCCGCCCTCCCGGCGGGCGAACCGGCGCCGGGGATCTCCGGCCGACCGGGACCCATGCAGATCGTCCCCGGCGGACTCGGCTTCGACGTCACGGGCGAGCTGGACCGGCTACGCGACGCGCTCGGACGGCTCGGCGACTCCGGCGAATTCACCGAGGGCCGGCTGGCCATGATCGTCCACGGCGACTACGAGGTTCTCGCCGAGGCCACGATCCCGGGGGATGTCGCCATTCTCGACGGAACGCTGAGACTCGATGGGGATGTCGCTGGCGACATCCTCGTGCTGGACGGCGCGCTCGTGCTCGACGGCGGCGCGCGCGTACGAGGCGATGTGCTTCAGGTCGGAGGCGAGGTCGACTTCGGTGAAGACGCGTCAAGGGTCGAAGGGGAGGTCCTCTCCGACATCCGGCTGACGCCGTCGGAACCGTCGGCGGGGGCAGCGCCGGACGTTCCCTCCGTTCAGCGCGTCGAGTCGTTCGAAACCCCGATGCACATGCGGCCCGCGCAGCCGGGCCTCGGGTCGCGTCTGGCGCGGAACTTCGGGCGAGCCGCCGAGGGGGTGATCGCCGCGGGCTGCGCCTTCATGGTCCTCGCCGCACTCGGCTTGCTGCTCGTGTACTTCGGGCGGCGCCGGCTGGAGACCGTCTCGGATACGGTTCGGCTGGAGTTCGCCCGCTCGTTTGCGATGGGCCTCGCCGGGGAGGTGCTGTTCCTCCCCGTGCTTCTCGTCCTCACGGTGCTGGTCATCACATGGCTGGTCATCCCCTTCTTCCTGGTCGCCGCAGGGCTCGCCGCGGTCTTCGGATATCTCGCGGCGGCGCACGCCGGCGGCGAGATATTCGCCCGACGCCGCTTCCGCTCCGAATGGCTGGAGAGACTGCGCCGTTCGAACTCCTATTACTACGTCGTCAGCGGACTCGCGCTCCTGGTGCTCCCCTTCGCCGCCGGCGCCGCCCTGTGGGTGTTCGGCGGCGCGGCGGATTTCGTACGCGGCCTGATCCTCTTCGTGGCCATCGTCGGCACCTGGATCGTCGTCACGGCCGGGTTCGGGAGCGTCCTGCTCACGCGGGCCGGCGGACGGAGCGTCGTGATCGACTGGTCGGCGGACAGCGCCCCCGGTGATGGTGCGTCGGCGGGAGCCGGGACCGATCGGCCCTCCGCCCCCGCAGATGATGCCTGATGCCCCGATAGCCCGCGCCGCGGCGCGGACGCTGCCGGTCGTGTTCAGTTTCCTCTCGCTCGGCGGAGCGCTGACGCCGGTCGCGGCGCAGGAGTGGCGGGACTTTCGGGCGGCGCGGCAGATCGGCGACCTGGAAGCGCTGGAAATCGAACTGATGTACGCGGGAGGGCGGCTCGACGTATCCCCGTCGGAGACACAACTGCTTTACGACGTGCGGCTCCGCTACGACGCCGAACGTTCCCTTCCCCGTCGTGAATGGCGTCGTGTCGGTCGAACGGGACACCTTCGGCTGACCGCGTCGTCATCTCCCGAGGACGGGCGCGATGCCGACGATGCTGCGTGGTCCGGCGACCTGGAACTCGAACTCGACGACCTTCCTCGAGATGCGGACGCAGCCGGGAGGCTGGACCTGTCGCTGAATCCCTCGGTGCCCACGGATCTGTGGCTCGGGATCGGCGCCGGACGAGCGCGCCTCGACCTCGGCGGCGCCCACCTTACGGCGCTTGAACTCATCACCGGCGCCAGCGATGTCGAGATCGTTTTCGCTCGCGAGAACCGCGCGGCGATGGAGTTGCTGTCCATCAGGTCGGGTGCCACGGCCTTCATGGCCGAGAACCTCGGCAACGCCCGCTTCCGGCGCCTGGAGTTCTACGGTTTCGTCGGCGATGTGGTCCTGGACTTCTCCGGATCCTGGCGATCGAGCGCCGAAGCCGAGATCAGGATGGGACTGGGCGAACTACTGATGCGGGTGCCGGCGCACATCGGCGTCCGGGTTCGGCGGAGCGGACTCGCTTCACTGAGCGCGGAGAGCTTCGAGAAGGTGGGGGATTACTGGCTGAGTCCGAACTGGGAGACGGCGCGCGTGCGGCTGGAAGTTACGCTGGTCGCCGGGCTCGGTTCCGTCATCGTGGAGCACGGCTAGCAGCCTCGTCGCGCAAGGCTTCCACCGCATCCAAGCGGGTGACGGCCGCGGACGCGATGCTCGCGAAAGCGCGGGCTTCCGGTGCGTCCGGTCTTCCGATCGATGTGGGGACGCCTCGATCGCTCTCCTCGCGCACGGCCACGCCGAGCGGCACGGCGCCCAGGAAGGGCACGTCGATCGAGCCGGCGAGCCGCTCGCCGCCACCGGCGCCGAAGATGTCGTGGGTCTCGCCACACCCGGGACACGCGAAGCCGCGCATGTTCTCGACAATGCCGAGGACCGGCACATCGAGCTTCTCGAACATCCGGATACCGCGCAGCACGCCGCCGACCGCCACGTCCTGCGGCGTGGTCACCATGACCGCTCCGTCCACGCGCACGAGTTGACACAGCGACAACTGCGCGTCGCCCGTCCCCGGCGGCATGTCGATCACGAGGTAGTCGAGTTCCCCCCATGCGACCTGCTGGAGGAACTGGCGGATGACCCCCATGATGATGGGTCCGCGCCAGATCGCCGGAGCGTCCTCCTCGATGAGGAATCCGATGCTCATGAGCTTTACCCCGTGCGCCTCCAGAGGCACGACTTCTTCGCGGTCGATCCGTGGCTTCTCCTGGATGCCGAACATCGTCGGGATGTCCGGACCGTAGATGTCGGCGTCGAGCAGTCCGACGCGATGGCCCCGCCGGGTCCAGGTTGCGGCGAGATTCGTGGAGATCGTGGATTTCCCGACGCCACCCTTGCCCGAACTCACCGCGACGACGCGGCCCACGCCCGGCATGGGCGGCGCCTGCGAAGGGTGGCGCCGTGCCGCTCCCCCGTCGTCGCCCTTTGGGGGCGGCCCGGGACGCTTGGGCGCGGGATCCATGATCGGAAGCGGCCGGGGGCCGCGGGTCGGCGTGTCGGACACGGGTTGACGCTCGACTACGCGACGGCCTCGACGGAATGGACCATTGGGAGCGCGTGGCAAAGGTGCTGTTCGATCCCGGCCCGAAGCGTGGCGGTCGACATGGGACAGTCGTAGCAGGCGCCGACGAGCCGAACCGCGACGCACCCGCTCTCCGGGTCGAACGAAACGAGCTGAATGTCCCCTCCGTCCGCGCGCACCGCGGGACGGATGTCGTCGAGGACTCTCTCGATCTCGTCGAGCGTGCTCTCAACGGTGGCAGTGCTCAAATCGTCTGGATCCTGGCGCGGGTCGGGGGAGCGTTTCCGTGCCCTGCGGACACCCCGGAGTCGACGTTTCGGAGGGCTTGAGAAAGGTAGGATTCCGCCGTCCGGCGGTCAACGAGAGCTGGGCAGAAAAAGGAGCTCGCTTTCCACCGTCGCGGACGGCCGGCCCGGGCGGAGCCGGATGAGCGGACTCTCGGTCCACACGGCTCCCATGTCTCGATAGTGTAGATCGAGCGGGTTGCCGGCCTGCCCCGTGGGCAGCAGGAAGTAGCCCGCCATGTCCGCGAGCGCGGCCCGAGCGACGAATCTCGCGCTGGGGCCGTACTCGCTCACGACCGGGAACTTCCACGCTGTGGAGTCGAGACGCGCTCTCAGCGACGGGGCGTCGGGGCGAACGGTGTGGGGCCCGCCACGCGACGGATAGGGCCCGACGTGGAAGCCGAACAGGCGGTCGAGGAACGCCACGGTTCCGAGCGGGTGGGCCGACCGCTCGTGATGGACCTCCCCCCACGAGCGTGCCGGCGCGACCGCCGCAGTGCGAGCCGCCTCTTCTTCCAGCGCTTCGAGGCGCTCGACCTCCGGCGTGCGTGCATCGTCGATCCAGGCACTGTCCCCGGTTTCGACGATCTCCATGAACGCGATATCGGGGAACCACCCGTCTCCGTCCTCGAACTCATCGGCGACGATGAGTTCGCGCAGTCGGTAGAGCCAGGTGAAGAAGGGCACGGCGCCCCGGGAGGCCATCTCGGTGCGCAGATCCCAGCCCTCGAGCTGGAGCGCGAGCGAATCGAGACCCGCGCGACGAGCGGCCCGCACGGCGCGTGGCCGGTAGCGCTCCGCCCAGAGGCTGTGGCTGTCCAGCTGGGCCTCGCGCATGTCCTCCACCGTCCAGTCCGTGGCGCGAGACACGAGGTCATCGATGCGCCGGGCCCGGAACGGCGCCGGATAGTAGGCGCCCACCCGTCCGAAGAGGGACCGGGCCTGGAGGTTGTTCGCGCTGACAAGATATCCTCGTTCCGGGTCCCGCAACGCGGGCATCGCCTCAGGCGGCCAGAAGCCCGGCCAGCCCCCGGGCAGGCGCTCGAAGGAGATCGGGGAGGCGCCTTCTCCAGCCGGGCGCAGGGGCACGGATCCGGCCATGCGGTAGCCGATTTCTCCGCTCGACGCCGCGTAGACCACGTTCTGGTGAGGCGAGCGGAAGTGCGCGACCGCCGCCACGAACGCGTCCACGTTCGAGGCCCGGTTCATCTCAAGAAGAGCCGCGAAAGGCCCCCCGGGTTCGAGCCCGGTCCACAGCAGCGACAGCGTGAGTCCTCCGGCCGGTACGACATCCGTGATCACCGGGCCGCGCGCCGTCGAACGTACGACCCAGGTCTCCGGCTCGTCGCGCCCCCGCACGCGGATCTCCTCCGTCCGGGTCTCGAAGGGCCGCCAGTCGCCGGCGTCGCGATACATCGACCCGTCGAGGTTGATGCCTTCAACGACGAAGTCCGCGTCGTCCACCTCGGCGTTCGTGAACGACCATGCGATATCCCGGTTGAGTCCGACGATGACGCCGGGAGTTCCCGGGATGGACAGACCCGCGACGGCCAGCTCCGAATCCTCGGCCACGATGGAGTTGAGGTACCAGGTGGACGGCGCCCGGAGAGCGAGATGCATGTCGTTCGCGAGCAGCGGAACGCCATCCGCGGTGCGCGATCCCGCCAGCGCCCAGGAGTTCGAGGCGTGGAAGCCGAAGCGGGAGAGGTAGATCAGAGGATCGGGGGATGAGGCCGCGACGCCTGAATCCGGGGGAATCGGGGTCGGCGCGACGGCGATTCGCGGCGGCGAGGTGCCGGAAGGGAGGGTGTCCTGGAGGATGGTCGGCCCCCAGGCGGGGTATCCGGCCCTCAGCGCCCGCCGGTGATCCGCGTCGAGCGTCGCGAGCGCGGTCATCCGATCCAGTTCCTCCCGCCACTCCGAGAGGTCCAGCGACATGATACGGCCGATCGAAAGGGACGCCTGCGGACTCCACGGCTGCGGCTCGATGCCGAGGATGAGGAATTCGGGTGGCCACGGCCCGCGCCAGCTCGCGATGCGGGCGTTGACGCCCTCCGCGTATGCCTCGAGGAGGGCCCGATCCGTCTCCGCGATCTCGTCGAGTTCGCGGCCCGCGGCCGACCACAGGTCCAGCGTACGCGCGAGGCGGTCCGCGTCGATGGCGACCGGACCGAAGAGTTCGGCCAGACGTCCGCGCGCGACCCGCTGGAAGAGCTCCATCTGCCACAACCGGTCGGAGGCGTGGATGAACCCCTGGACGCGCATGGCGTCGAGTTCGGTCGTGGCGGAGATGGAGGGAACCGCCCATTCGTCGAACGTTACCGTAGCGGGCTCCGCCAGGCCCGTCAGGAGGTGCCGGCCGGATCGCGGCTGCATGGATCGCTGCAGATGGAACCACGCAAACGTCGTGAGAACTCCCACGATCACAAGGCCGGCCGCCAGTCCGACTCCCGCACGGCGCCGAAGGCTCATGGGTCGCGGCGGTCCGTGGGAGCGGGAGACGTCGGTCCCGCGTCGAGCAGGGCGTGGTGGAGCGAGACGTAGCGCTTGCCGTCACGAATCACGAGCGCCCGGGCGACAAGGTCATCAAGCAGCCCGCGCACCCGGTCGAGAGGAAGTTCGAGCCGGTCGGCGAGCGGAGACACGCCCGTGCGGCCGAGACTCCAGACCTCGCGCCACACCGCGGTGGCGCCGGGATCGAGCGCGCCCATCAGCAACGGTTCCCCGTCCGTGCTCTCGGCGGCGGCCGCGAGCCCCCGGCGCCGCAGGACCGAGTCGATCGGCCCGAGGTGGTGCTCCGCGATCCCGCGAAAGAGGATGAAGGACCGGCGCGTGGACGTGTCCGACGCGAGCAGCACGAGCTTCGCGACGATCTCGTCCGCGCAGGAAAAATCGATCACGGGGACGTGCCGCAGGTCGAGCACCGCGAGGACCGTGCGGTCCGCGTCGGCGATCTGGCGTTCGACCGTCGCCCGCACCGTCCGGCCGGTGGGACGTGTGACGAGGTAGCTGAAGAGCGTCGTGTGAGCGACGGCCGGCCTCACGCGATCACGTCCTTTCGCTCTCGACCCGCTCGGGCAGGACGATCAGTACCTGAGCGCCGGGAAAGCGGGGCAGATTCGTGCTGAGCGGCTCGCCGTCGTCCCAGTCCGGCACCCTGGCGATGCTCGCATCGCCGCTTCGGATACGGATGGTGCCGTTCCACTTGATGATCTGGCTTCGGATCGCCTGCAGGCCCTGGCCGCGACCGGGATCCGGGAAGCGCGACTCTCCGCGCAGAAAGGCCGCCTCCAGCGCCGCTGCCGCCGACCACCGCTCTCCATACCGGCGCGCATGCTCGGCGCCCAGGGAGCCCTGGAAGCCCACGCCCACATCCATGACGGCGAGCACGACGACGTCGCGGCCCAGACGCCGCTGCCACCGGTATCGCTGCGCACACACCCAGCCGATCGAATCGGCGTGTTCGAGGATGTTCTGGCACACCTCAGACAGCATGATGGAGAAGTGGATCACGGCGGGGCGGGGATAGCCGAGCCGGTCGTGCAGGATGCGCTGCGCACGGTCCCGCACACCCTCCACGACCGAATGGACATCCTCGTGGGAGCGAATCGTCGTGACTTCGATGAGGGCGTCGGAGATCTCGAGAGACGGTTTCGGCAGCTGCTTCAGGTCGAACACCTGTGCAGCCGCGAGCCAGAAGCGCATGCGGTTGATATAGGAACGCACCTCGGAATCTCGCGGAGGCTCGATCAGCGGAGGCAGCCCCGTGCGCAGCCGCGCCTCCTGACCGACCGCCAGAAGGCCAATGAGCCCGTACGGCGAAACCCAGCCGACGGAGCGGGCATCGAGCAGGAGACGCGCCTTCGGATTCCCCTCCGAGCGGACGCGCCGGACCAGCGTCTCGAAGGAGGACTCGTCCAGACGTTCGGGGACGCGGACGACCCGGCTCACGTGGAACCCCGCGCCCGACGTCCCGCCCGGCCGGTCAGGAGGCCCGTCTCGGAGCGCAGGTACTCCCCGAGCCCGGATGCGCCGCGGAATCCGGCGTTCCGTTGCGCCGCATGCGTGGCCGCCCGGACGGACGACTCGAGATCCCCGCCGCTCAGCATCTTCACGAAGCAGGTCGCCCCCCACACATCGCCGCATCCGGTCGGGTCGCCCCCCGCTACCGGGGCTTCGGGCTCCACCTTCCCGCTCACGAGCGCTTCCGCGGGCGCGACGGCGCCGGGCTGAGGGCGCGGATCCGTCGGCGCCTTCCAGAAGCCTCGGGTCGCGACCCAGGCCGCGCCGCGCTCCCCGAGTGTGACGAGGAGGCCGCGCGTGACCGGACCCACGACGTCCGCGGCGAGCGCCCACGGGTCTTCCCAGCCCGCCGCCAGCGTGCCGAGTTCCTCCTCGTTCAGCTGCACGACATCGAAGCAGGAGAGCCAGGCGCGCCAGTCGTCGAGCGGACGCGGCGAGCGCACTCCGTCGGCCCCCACGCCGAGCATCAACGAGTGCAGATCCGCGTAGACCGGGCCCTTCGCCGCCGTCCGGAGGGCCGCCGCGGCGGGGAGATCCACCTCCCAGCCCGCGATGAAGTTCACGTAGACCGCGTCGCACGAGCGTGCGAGGGGCACGAGCTCCTCCCGGGTCCAGCCCGGTACTCCGCCGGTGAGCTTCTCGGAGCGTCGCGCGTCGTCGAGGTAGATGAGTTCGACGCGGTTGTTCGGTTCCGTCACGGTCCACACGCCATCGAGGGAATCGACCCGCTCGAGCCCCCCGAGGAAGAGATCCGCCGCCTCGCGCATGTCCTTTCCGATCTTGAGGATCGGAAACAGGGTCCAGCCATCCCCGGCCTCCGCCGCGGCGGCGTCGGCGGCGGCCAGCGCATAGGCGATCCCTCCCCATTCCTCGACCGGCTCTTCCCGCCCGACGTCCCGGGCGCGGATCGTATCCCACACCATCGTCCCCACGATCCCGAGCCGCGGCATCGGCGACTCAGAGGGGTCCGAGCCGTGCGACGCGGAACACGGCGGCCGCGCCGATGACTCCCCCCAGGCCGCCGAGTTCGGTGCGCACGATCCGGCACGCCTCGGCCGCCGGCCGCAAAGCCCGCTTCCTGACCTCGCGGCGCAGGGGATCGAAGAGATGCCTGCCCGCGCGCGTCACTCCCCCCGAAACCACGATCATCTCGGGGTTGAGAATGTTGATGAGGTTCGCCAGACCCGTCCCGAGGTACCCCGCGGTCTCCCGCATCACCTCGGCGGCGTACTCGTCGCCCGCCACGATGGCATCGGATACGGCTTCGGCCGTTACCGCCCGCAGATCGCCCTCCACGAGGTCCAGCAGCATGCTCTCGGCGCCCGCCTTCAGTCCTTCCACCGCGCGGGCCGCGATCGCGGGCCCGGAGGCGTAGGCTTCCAGGCACCCGTAGTTGCCGCACGCGCACTTCCGGCCCGTGGGATCGATCGTCATGTGCCCGATCTCCGCGGCCGCGTCGGAGGCCCCGTGGTAGAGCGCGCCGTTGAGCACGATGCCGCCGCCGATCCCCGTCCCCAGCGTGATCCCCACGAGGTTGTCGACCCCGCGCCCCGCGCCCCGCCACCACTCCCCGAGAGTCGCCGCGTTCGCGTCGTTGTCGAGTTCGGTCTGGAGTCCGGTTCCCCTTACGATCAGATCGCGGAGCGGGAAGTTCCGCCACCCGAGATTCGGCGTCTCGATCACGGTGCCGGTGTCGCGGTCCAGCGGACCGGGCGCCCCCATTCCGACCCCGACGATCGCATCCTCCCCGAAGCCGCCCTCGCGCGCGGCGTCGCGCTTGACTTCGTGGATCATCGACACGATCCGGTCCACGACGAATTTCGCGCCGATGTGAGCGTCCGTGGGCAGCGTACGCATGCCGAGCACGGTGCCGCCGTCCACCGGGACGGCGCCGACGTTGATCGTGGTTCCCCCGAGATCGACACCGATGATGTGGTTTCTTCCGCTCACATCCCCTGCCCGCTTCGAGCTGGTGGGACTATCCGCCGCCGACCACGCCTCGGAGGATCATGGACGGGAATGATAGACCGGCGAGCCGAACCGCTCCAGCCGTGGTCTAGTCGCTTTCGACCTGCAGGACGGCGAGGAAGGCCTCCTGGGGAATCTCGACGCTCCCGACCTGCTTCATGCGCCGCTTCCCCTCCCTCTGCTTCTCGAGGAGCTTCCGCTTTCGCGTGATGTCGCCGCCGTAACACTTGGCGGTCACGTTCTTGCGCAGCGCCTTCACCGTCGTCCTCGCAATCACGTCCCGTCCGATCGCCGCCTGGATCGCCACGTCGAAGAGCTGCCGCGGGATGAGTTCCTTGAGCTTGCGGGCCATCTTCTGCCCGAACTCGTAGGCCCGGCTGCGGTGTACGATGACGCTCAGCGCGTCCACGGCCGCCCCGTTGAGAAGGATGTCCAGCTTCACGAGGTCCGAGCGCTCGTGGCCCGTCACTTCGTAGTCCAGCGAAGCGTAGCCGCGCGAGACGGACTTCAGCTTGTCGTAGAAGTCGAGTACGATCTCGCCGAGGGGCATCGAATACGAGATCTCGACCCGGGTCGGATCCAGGTACTGAAGGTCGACGTACCTGCCGCGCCGGTCGTGGCAGATCTTCTGGATCGCGCCGATGTACTCGGCCGGGGACACGACGCGAACCCGGACGAAAGGCTCCCGCACTTCGCTGATGTGGACGCGGTCCGGCATCTTCGACGGGTTTTCGAGCTGGATCTCGTCGTCGTTCGTGAGCGTCACCTGGTATTCCACGCTGGGCAGCGTCGTGATGAGGTCGACGCCGAACTCCCGGTCGAGCCGCTCCTGCACGATCTCAAGGTGGAGGAGCCCCAGAAAGCCGCAACGGAAACCGAAGCCGAGCGCGCCCGATGTCTCCGGCTCGTAGTTGAGGCTGGCGTCGTTCAACTGGAGCTTTTCGAGCGCCTCGCGGAGCTCCTCAAACTGGTCCGAGTCCGTCGGATAGAGGCCGGCGAAGACCATCGGTTTCGCTTCGCGGTAGCCGGCGAGAACCTCCGCGGCCCGGTCTCCGGCGTCCAGCACCGTATCGCCGACCCGGGTATGGCCCACGTTCTTGATCTGGGCCGTGAGATATCCGACCTCGCCGCAGCGGAGGGTGCCGGCGCGCTCGAACCCGAGACGCATGAAGCCGACCTCATCGACGTCGTAGACGGCGTCGTGGCGTCCGAACCCGATACGCATGCCCTCGCGCAGTTCGCCATCCACGACGCGCAGCATGGGCGTCGCTCCGCGATAGCGGTCGTACTGCGAGTCGAAGATCAGCGCCCGCAGCGGCTCCGCGGGGTCTCCGCCCGGAGCCGGGACACGCTCGACGATGGCGTCGAGGACCGCATCGACCCCCACCCCTTCCTTCGCCGACGTCCGGATCGTCGAGGCGGGATCCACACCGAGCAACTCCGAGATCTCCTCCGCCACGCGATCCGGATCGGCCGCCGGAAGATCGATTTTGTTGATGACGGGGACGACCTCGAGATCCGCTTCGAGCGCGAGGAAGAGGTTCGCGAGCGTCTGCGCCTCGATGCCCTGCGTGGCGTCGACGACAAGGAGGGCCCCTTCGCACGCGGCGAGACTCCGGCTCACCTCGTAGGCGAAGTCGACGTGTCCCGGCGTATCGATGAGGTTGAGCTGATACTCGACCCCGTCCCGGTATCCGTAGGCCATGCGGATCGCGTTGAGCTTGATCGTGATTCCGCGTTCCTGCTCGAGTTCCATCGTGTCGAGGACCTGCTTCCGCATCCGGCGCTCGTCCACCGCGCCGGTACGCTCGAGCAGCCGGTCGGCCAGCGTCGACTTCCCGTGGTCGATGTGCGCGATGATGGAGAAGTTCCGGATGTGCTCCGTGGTCCGGGACGCCATCACAGCTCCACCACCAGTCCGTCGTACGCCGGCATCACGCCGGGCGGGAGGCGGCGCTCGATCTCCGCGTGCCGCGTCCTGTGCGCGATGTGCGTGATGTACGTGCGCCCTGCCCCGAGTCGACGCGCCGTCGCCGCGGCCTCCTCCATCGAGAAGTGCCCGGGGTGCGGGTCGCCGAACCACAGCGCGTTCGTGACGAGAACGTCGACGCCCTCGAACACCTCCATGGCATCCTCGGGTACGGACTTCGCGTCGATCAGGACCCCGAGGCCGTCGAGGCGGAACCCGTAGCTGCGGTATGCTCCGTGCGGAAGCGCAACGACCTGCAGCGCGAGCCCGCAGGGTTCGATGACGTCGCGGTCGTCGAAGAGGATCAGATCGAGCCGGGGCACGGCGGATCCGGGCTGGCGCGGGGTGTCACCCCAGATATAGGAGAAGCGCCTCCGGATTCCGGCGTCGAACTCGCGCGCCACATAGACCGGGATGGGCCGGCCCTGCCGCAGCGAGAAGATCCGCAGATCGTCGATTCCGTGCGTGTGGTCCGCGTGCTCGTGCGAAAGAAAGACGGCGTCCAGCCGGTCGACGCCCGCCTGCAGCAGCTGAAGCCGAAGTTCCGGGGGCGTGTCCACAAGGAGACGGGTCGCGCCGGTTTCGATGAGGAGACCGTGGCGCGTGCGTCGGTCCCTGGGGTCCGGCGAGCGGCAGGTCGCACAGTCGCAGCCGATCACCGGAACCCCGAACGAAGTGCCGGTACCGAGAAAACGGACTCTCACGGGCCGGGCGTCAGTGGCGGAAGGGGCGGATCACAACTCTTCGACGCGCATCATGTTGGTCGTGCCCGGGACGTGGAAGGGGACTCCGGCCGTCACCACGAAGCGCTGTCCCGCCTCGCCCATGCCGAGCTCGAGCGCCACATCCCGGGCTTTGTCGAGCATGCTCGAATAGCTGATGCCGCCGTGGAAGAGGACCGGCTGCACGCCCCACACGAGCGCCAGCTGGTTGTACGTCCTCCACTGGTCCGTGATCGCCAGGATCGGGACCGAGGGACGCTGCGCCGACACGATGCGGGCCGTGTAGCCGCTCTGCGTGAACGTCGCGATGAACGGGGAGCCCACCCGCTCGACCGCGATGAGCGACGACGCCGCGATCGCGCCCGACGTGGTCTGCTGGATCTTCGAGAAGCCCTCGACCTGTTTGCCGGCCCGCCCGGTCCGCCCCAGCCGCTCGTGCTCGATGCGGCGGATGATCCGGTCCATCGTAAGGACGGCCCGCACCGGGTACCCGCCCGCGGCGGTCTCGGCCGAGAGCATCACCGCATCGGTGCCGTCGAGCAGCGCATTCGCGACGTCCGACACCTCCGCCCGGGTCGGCTGCGGGCTCTCGATCATCGACTCGAGCATCTGCGTCGCCGTAATCACCGGCCGCGCCCGTTCCTGCGCCAGGCCGATGATCCGCTTCTGGATCATCGGCACTTCCTCGTACGGCAGTTCCACACCGAGGTCGCCCCGCGCGACCATCACCGCGTCGCTCAGAGGCAGGATCTCCGCCAGGTTCTCCAGCGCCTGCGACTTCTCGATCTTCGCGATGAGCAGGCACCCGCGGTCCATTTTCTGACGGGTCGTTTCGAGGTCGGCCGGCTCCCGCACGAAGCTCAGCGCCAGGTAGTCGATGACCTGTTCGGCGGAGAACTCGATGTCCGCGATGTCCTTCTCCGTCAGCGCCGGCGCCCCGACTCGCACGCCCGGGAGGTTGATCCCCTTCTGGGACCTGAGGACGCCGGCGCTGAAGGCCACGGCCGAAACCCATGGCGGGTCATCGGAGACCTCGCGGACCGCGAACTCGAAGTGGCCATCGTCGAGCAGAATCCGGTTTCCGGGCGCGACCTCCTCGGCCAACTCCGGATATGTGGTCGGAATCTGTCGGCGCGGCGAGCTGCCCGCGGGAGCGTCTTCGCCTTCGGGGAAGAACCAGTACGTGCCTTCGGGCTCGATATCGAGCTGGTCGCCGGGCAGATCCCCGACCCGGATCTTCGGCCCGCCCAGATCGCCGATGATCGCCACCGGCCGGCCGACCTCGCGGGCCATATCGGAGATCTTCCGTACGAGGCCGGCGGCACGATCCGTCGGCGTATGGGTGAAGTTGATGCGGATTGCGTCGGAGCCGGCTTCAATCAGGTCGTGCAGCACGTCCCGGTCCCAGGAGGCGGGTCCGATCGTGCTGACGATCTTCGCTCTGCGGAAACCTGCGCTCATCCGTGGCCCAAATGGCGTGGGAGGCCACGGTTCCTATCCAGGCAGCCGGCCAGCCTCCGAGAGATCGGGTCGGTGGGCTACGATCCACTCGTGCATGTGCTGTAGCTGGCCGAGCGGGAGCCCCTCGAGGGATTTCACCTGCAAGCCCGGGATGATACAGGCGGCGGCGCGGCGGAGAAAGTAAGCGCGCTGGCGGCGGCGCTGTTCCGGGTTGAGGCTCGTTCCGCCGGGGATGTCCGGTATCGGCTCCATGAGGCGGCGGTAACTGTAAACTTCGCGGGCGGAGAACTCGGCGGGGATCAGATAGGCGTGACCTTCGACTTCAAGGGTGCCGTCGGATGAGATGGCAACGGGACCTGCCATGTCCAGCCTCCTTACGCCTTACGTAGCAACCAGAGACGCAAAAGACCGTGCCGCCGGAAGGTCGGACAATCTCCTCGATTCCCCTTCATCCCAGCCGCACGGTCCTCGGGCTTCCAGAATCTACTATAGGCTTGAACGTGCCCTCGATGCAAACTTCCCGCCCCATCTCGCCCCGGGTGCGGACCCCCGACACCGCTCGGGAGAGGATCGAGGCGGGACCGAGCATGGGCGGAATATTTGACGCGCTGCCGCAGGGGCCGCTAAACTTCGCCCCCGTTGCGCTTACGGGCCGTCCGGGTTGCCCTGTCAGGAGGCATACACTTTGCAGTACACGCTACGCGACAACGAAGAACTCGATCGCGCGCTGCGAAAATTTCGCCGCAAGGTTCAGCGAGCCGGGATCTTCCGTGATATCAAGAAGCACCGATTCTACGAGAAGCCGAGCGAGGCGCGCCGTCGCAAGATGAAGGCGGCGGAACGGCGTCGGCGTCGGCGTCGGCGTCGCCAGAAGGCCCGCCGCTAGCCGAAAGCCCCGCTGCTGGCCGAAGACCCGACCTGGCCGGCGGCTATCTCCGCCGTCTCAGGAAAAGCGGCGTTCGACGTACCCGTCGAGAATCTGCAGGAACTCCTCCACGATCCCATCGCCGCGCAGCGTCGAGTGGTGCTTGCCATCGACATAGACCGGCGCGGTCGGCGCCTCGGCCACCCCCGGCAGCGAGATGCCGAGATCCGCATGCTTCGACTCGCCGGGCCCGTTGACCACGCACCCCATCACGGCCACGGAGAGATCTTCGACGCCGGGATAGTGCTCCCGCCAGGCCGCGAGACGATCCGCTATGTGGCCTTCGACGTCGAGCGCCAACTGCTGGAAGAAGGTGCTCGTCGTCCTTCCACACCCGGGGCACGCCGTGACCTGAGGCTTGAAACTCCTCAGCTCGAGCGACTGCAGCAGCTGCTGCGCGATCCGGACCTCCTCGGTCCGGTCGGCGCCGGGTTCCGGCGTCAGCGACACGCGAATCGTATCGCCGATCCCCTCGGAGAGCAGGATGGCGAGAGCGGCCGAGGACGCCACCGTGCCCTTCCGCCCCATCCCCGCTTCCGTGAGTCCGAGGTGCAGCGGGTAGTCGCAGCGGGACGCGAGTTCCCGGTACACGGTCACGAGATCCGGCACGCGCGACACTTTCGCGCTCAGCACGATCCGGTCGGGCGCGAGACCGAGGCCTTCCGCGGCTTCGGCGGAAGCCAGCGCGCTCTCCACGATCGCGTCGAGGGTCACCCGGTGCGCATCGAGCGGCTCCGCCCGGCGCGCGTTCTCGTCCATCATCCGGGTCAGGAGCATCTGATCCAGCGAGCCCCAGTTGACCCCGATGCGGACCGGCTTGTCGTGCTCGATCGCGCAGCGGACGATCGTCGCAAACTGCTCATCGCGCCGCTTTCGGCCGACGTTCCCCGGATTGATGCGGAACTTGGAGAGGGCGGCGGCGCAGTCGGGATGGCCGGGCAGGAGGATGTGCCCGTTGAAATGGAAGTCGCCGACGAGCGGGACATCCAACCCCTGGTCTTCGAGACGCCGCGCGATCTTCGGCACGGCCGCGGCGGCGCGCGACGTGTTCACCGTGATGCGGACGATTTCGGAGCCCGCCTCGAACAGTTCCCGGACCTGATCCGCCGTGGCCGCGACGTCCGCCGTATCGGTGTTCGTCATCGACTGGACGACGATCGGGTGGGCGCCGCCCACTCGGACGCCTCCGATGTCGACCGATCTCGTCGAGCGGCGTGAAGAAGAAGGTGTGTTCAAGTGACAGGCCCCCGACGGATTTGCGCGGATCCCGCAGCCCCCGGCGGAAACCCCGCCGGAGGCCGCTACGCCGGTGGTTGAACCTGTGGCGTCAGCCGCACTCGCTGTAGCCGCAAGCGTAGCACTTCGCGCAGCCTTCTTCAAAGGCGAGGCTGCTCCCGCATTCCGAGCACACGCCCAGGAAAAGCCGGGCCGCCGACTCCTGGTAGCGTTCGATCACGGGGCGCTGCGACGACCGGGCGCCGCCGTTCGTGTTCTTTTTCCGGGCGGTCTCGACATCCTCGATGGGAAGCGTCTGCTGAATCCCTTCCTTCTCCTCGAGGTAGCGCTCGATGACCTGGGCGATCGCGTCCGGGCCGGAGAGCACCTTGCTCGCGCCGAGTCCGACGGCCCGGTCGGAAGAGATCCCGCGCAACTGCTTGTGCACATCGCGCAGTGAAATCCCCGAGCGCAGGGCGAGCGAACACAGCCTTCCGATGGCTTCGGCATCCGCCATCGCCGCCCCTCCCGTCTTGCCGAGGGCGACGAAGACCTCGAACGGGCGCCCCTGCTCGTCCTCGTTGATCGTCACATACATCGTACCCAGCGGCGACTCGATCTGCCGGGTGTGGCCCCGCAAAACGGCAGGCCGCTGCCGTCTCTCGACGCGGCGCATTCTGGAACCTTCGAGCTCGGTGATCCGCCGCTGCTTCTCCTCGACGGCATTCTCAAGCTTCCGGTTGTGCGTCTGCAGTTCGCTGTTCTGAACCTCCGCGGCGGCGAGCCGCTCAAGCGTGCCCGCGAGATCCCCGGCGAGTTCGGGCTCCACATCGACGGCTTCGAGCCGGACTCCGTCCGCCGCAACGGCCGAGCCGCTCTCGCTTGTCTGACGCTGGACATCCTTCGCCGTACTGCCCGTCGACAGCACCTGCTCGTCACGCGACCCATCGCGGTAGACGGTGACCCCCTTGCACCGCAGCTCGTACGCCATCTCGTAGATCTTGCGCACGTCCTCCTCCGTGGCGGTCGTCGCAAAATTGCACGTCTTCGAGATGGCGGAGTCGCAGTGCGCCTGGAATGCCGCCTGCATGCGAATGTGCTGCTCGGGCGGAACATCGTGCGCCGTAACGAAGATCCCCTGAACATCCCCCGGCACTTCATCGAAGTGGATGTGGCCCTCGTCGGCGATGCGCTGCATCAGCTCCTCGGAGTACCAACCCCCTTCCTTCGCACGGCGCACGAAGTCCGGATTCACATCCGGCATCAGCACGCCTGCCTGATTCCTCATGAATGCGACTGCGAACAGAGGCTCGATCCCACTTGAACACCCCGCAATGATCGAGATGGTCCCCGTGGGGGCGACCGTCGTCAGGTTGCAGTTGCGGAGCCGGCGTTCGGGGCGGATCCGATTGCCGTCACCGTCCCGCGCGCACGTCTCGTCGGGACCCCAGATCGATCGCTCCCACTCGGGGAAGACGCCGCGCTCGGCGGCCAGCCGTTCGGACTCGACCTTGCATTGCTCATCGACGAACTCCATCACCTCGCGCGCGAGTTCGACGGCGCGCTCGGAGCCGTAGGGTTCGCCGATCCTTACGAGCATGTCGGCCCATCCCATGATGCCGAGGCCGACGCGGCGGATCCGCTGGGACAGATCTTCGATTTTCGGGAGCGGGTAGCGGTTGGCATCGATGACGTTGTCGAGGAAACGGGTCGACTCCTGGACGGCCTCGCCGAGCCCGTCCCAGTCGATCCGACCCTGGTCGTCGACGAAGTAGCCCACGTTGATCGAGCCGAGATTGCACACGTCGTAGGCAAGCAGCGGCTGTTCGCCGCAGGGGTTCGTGGCTTCGTAGTCGCCGAGGTGCGGGACCGGGTTGTAGCGGTTCGCCTCGTCGATGAAGAAGACCCCGGGCTCGCCGTTCCGCCACGCGCTGGAGATGACGCTCGTGAACACCTCCTCGGCGTTCAGCTGATCCACGACATCGCCGGTCCGCGGGCTGATGAGGTCGTAGTCCGAACCCGTCCGGACCGCCGCCATGAAGGCGTCGGTGACGCCGACCGAGATGTTGAAGTTCGTGATCCGGGTCTTGTCCGCCTTGCACTCGATGAAGTGGCGGATGTCCGGATGATCGACGCGCAGGATGCCCATGTTCGCGCCCCGTCGCGTCCCGCCCTGCTTCACGGCCTCGGTCGAGGCGTCGTAGACCTCCATGAAACTGACCGGGCCGCTCGCCACGCCCATCGTCGACTTGACGACGTCGCCGGAAGGACGAAGGCGACTGAAGCCGAACCCGGTGCCGCCTCCGCTCTGATGGATGAGGGCCATGTCCCGCAGCGTCTCGTAGATGCCGTCGAGACTGTCCGGAACGGGAAGCACGAAGCAGGCGGAGAGTTGCCCGAGCGGACGCCCGGCGTTCATGAGCGTGGGGCTGTTCGGCTCGAAGATGCCGTCGGCCATCAGGTGATAGAAGCGCTCCGTGCGCTCGAGGACCTCCTCGTCCGTCGCCCCGTAGCGGCCATCCTGCGACGCAATGACATCGGCCACGCGCCAGAAGAGGTCGCGCGGCCCCTCGATGGGCTCGCCGCGGTCATTCTTCTTCAGGTACCGGCGCGCCAGCACCGTCCGCGCGTTTTCGGCAAGTCCGGGCTCGGCGAGGTCGGCCGGCCTGGCATTGGATCCCACCCGCATCTCACCCCGTACCGGGGCGCTCGTCGACACGCCCTCCCGCACCGCCACATCCGGTGGATTCATTGCCGCCCCCCCGCCTTCCTGTTTTCGACCGTCCACAAATCAAGCCAACCCGCGGAAAAAACCGGCTTCGGCCGGGACCCGACGACCGCGCGAGTCGAATGCCGGCCTAGGCCGGGAAGCCTGACGGGCGCGGAGATCGACGTACCCCGCGCCCATCGTTTCTGGTTCTTCGTATGCGATCGCTGTGGATCATCGTGAGGTTTTCAACGACTCCACAGCCTTTCCACACAAAATGCGTGTTTTTTCCACACGTACCGCTATATGTGGTGGCCTCCAGATGATAACTACACCATATGTTGTGGTCAAGCCAGGAAACCCCGGGAAACCGCCTTTCGCGCTACGGGAGAGCCCGCCGGGTGCGCAGGATCCAGAGCCCGCCTCCGCCCAGGGCGGCGACGCCGACGGAGAGGGCGGCGGTCCGTGGCTCGAGCAACAGCGTGCCGCCGAGCGCAAACATCGCCCCGAAGAGGAGCAGCGTTGCGCCGGCCGTCCGCAGGAGCGCCTCGCGGAGGGGAAGGTCGGGAGAGATGCCCGCGCGCTCGCGGATCGCGCGCCAGCCCGGCCCGGCGGGTCGTACCCGTCGATAGAACTCCAGCAGGGTCGCCTCGTCCTCGGCGCGCGTGAGCCACATCACGGGAAGCCAGACCGCCGCCGACCCGAAGGCGGTCAGTGCGAGCCGCGTCCCGAACTCCATCGCGCCGAACGCCGGCAGATAGGAACAGAGGGCAATGGCGAAACCGGCGAGCATGGAGGCGAGTTCGGCCCAGGCGTTCACCCGCCACCAGAACCAGCGCAGGATGAGCACCGCTCCGGGCCCCGTGCCGATTGCGATCATGAAACGGAAGAGGGCCCCGATGTCGTTGGCGAAGAACGCTGCAACCGTCGCGGCCGCAACGATGCAGGCCGAGGCGAGTCGGCCCAGCAACACGAGTCTCGCGGCCGATGCGTCCGGGTCGATGAAGCGGGCATAGAGGTCGTTCACCAGATAGCTCGCGCCCCAGTTGATCTGCGTCGAGACGGTCGACATGAAGGCGGCGAAGAACGACGCGACGACGAGCCCCAGGAGGCCGGCGGGAAGGTAGCGCAGCATGAGCATCGGGTATCCCAGATCGGGATCGGCCAGATCCGGAAAGACGACGACGGCCACGAGTCCGACGAGCACCCACGGCCACGCGCGGACCACGTAGTGAAGCCACACGAACCACCATGCGGCGCGCTCGGCGTCCGCTTCGGTGCGGCAGGCGAGGAGGCGCTGCACGAATTCACCCCCGCCATCGGAGCGGCGGAACGCCCACCACTGTATGCCGAGGTAGGCGAGGAAGGTCCCGAACGGGAGGGCTTCGGACCCCGGCCGGGGAACCATCCCCAGGACATCGCTCCGCCCCGCCGCCGCGAGCTGGGCCTTGAGTTCCGCGATCCCCCCGATTTCCGCGAGCGCGAAGGCGGCCACGAGAATGGCCCCGAAGAGGGCGAGAAAGAACTGGAAGAAGTCCGTCGCGACGACCCCCCACAGCCCGGCGATGCCCGCGTAGGCGAGTACGAAGATGGAGAGGGCCACGACAGCCCACAGGCGCTCGTCCCCCGGCACCCAGCCGGAGAGGTCCGGGAGGAGCCCGAGAGCCTCGACGACCTTGCGCATGGCGAGCATGACGAAGCCGATGGAGATGCAGTTGATCGGCACCGCGAACAGGAAGGCGCGCGTGGCCCGCAGGACGGCGGCAGGGCGGCCGCCGTAGCGAAGTTCCGTGAGTTCCACGTCCGTGACGATCCCGGCGCGGCGCCACAGACGCGCGAAGAGGTAGATGAGGAGGAGGTGGGAGAGGCCGAACGACCACCATTCCCAGTTGCCGGCGATGCCCCGGCGCGCGATGAGGGCCGAGACATAGAGCGGCGTATCCACCGAGAAGGTGGTCGCGGCCATCGACGTGCCCGCGAGCCACCACGGCAGCGCGCGTCCCCCGACGAAGAAGTCGACGATGCTCCCGCGCGCCCGGCGCGAGAGCCACAGTCCGACGCCGAACGTGAGCGCGAGGTAGATCGCGACGATCCACCAGTCGACCGGACTCAACGGCCTGCCCCGCCGGGCCGCGTCTCTGCCGCGGTGGCCGCGGAGCGCAGCCAGTCCGCGGCGGCCCGCTCCATCACGGTCTCGGTGGACCACGCGCAGATGCCGGGGACGCCGAGCACATCAAGCCAGCGGCGGTGGCCGAGCAGGACGACGAGGCCGCGGCGTGCGGAGCGGATGAGGGCGCGCGTCTGCTCAACGACTTCGGCCGCGGGCGCGCCGCGGCCCTTCCAGCCACGGGGCGTCGCGGCGAGCACGACGATGCACTGTCCGGCGTCGGAGCTGTCCGTGATCCGCCAGCCGGTCGCGCGCAGCTCGTCGGCGACGATCGTGCCCAGCGGTCCCGCCCGGCCCGCCGGCGGCCCGACGTCGGGGTCGTCCGACACGCCGACGACCCGTGTCGGCACCTGCGGCGTCCAGCCGCTCACTACCTCCACATCCCCCACGATCGTATCCCGGGCGAAGGCGACCGGCTCGAACGCCGGCCGCGACGTCGGCGAGGAGGGCGGGCAGTGCCGGTCCGAGCGGGTTACGGCCTCCTCGAGCCTGGCGGCAAAGCGCGCGTCGTCGGCGGCCCGCGTCAGCGACGCGATCGTCCCGCCGGCATCGGCCGGGTAGCAGATGAGGTCGCATCCCGCGGCCACCGCCTCGACGGCAGCGTCCGGATCATCGGGGCCGGCGCCGCCCATGATCATCGCGTCCGTCGTGACGACCCCTTCGAATCCCAACCGTCCGCGAAGGAGTCCCGAGACGATGTTCGGCTCCACCGTCGCCGCCCGCTCGCCGCCGAGAGCCGGATAGGCGACGTGTGCCACCATCACGCTTGCGACCCGATCCGCGGCGACCGCGAAAGGCGCCAGATCCTCCTCGAGGAGTGCGGCGGCGGCATCGATCGAGGGCAGCCCGATATGTGAATCCTCGGTCGTTCTGCCGTGGCCGGGGAAGTGCTTCGCGCACGCCGCGGCTCCGGCGGATTGGCAGGCGTCGATCCAGCGGACGCCCAGCTCTCCGACGCGCCGCGGATCCGCGCCGAAACTGCGCGTGGCGATGATCGGGTTGTCAGGTTCCGAATCCAGATCAAGCACCGGTGCAATCACCCAGTTGATCCCGACGGACAGCGCTTCCCGAGCGGTGACGCGACCGGCCGCGGAGACTGCGGCGCCGGGATCCGGCACCGCCGCGAGAGCTGCGGGCGGCGGCAACTCGATCAGGCCGCGGACCTGCTGACCGGCGCCCCGCTCGAGGTCCGCCCCGATCCAGAGCGGCCGCGCCGCGTCGTGGCGGACCCGTTCGACCAGGCGACCAACGCGATCCGCTTCGCCGCCGAACAGAATGAACCCTCCCACGCCGAGGGAGAGCGCCCGGTCCGCACGCCTCTCCACTTCGTCCGGAGACCAGCGGTCGAGCCGGAGCGCCTCGATGACGACCCGGGCCGGGTCCAGGTGGGGCCGGATCACGCGGCGGTCCGCACTCCGAGCAGGCGGGGACCGCGCGCGCCGGTGGCCCAGGGGGCGTTGGCGGGATACCCGAGCACATGCTGTCGCGCCAGGAACGCGAAGGCCACGGCCTCGCGGGCGTCCGCGTCCAGGCCGAGGGCGGACAGGTCGCGGACGGGCATGGGATCCAGCAGCCGCTCCAGCCGCGATGCGAGGACCGGGTTCCGGGCTCCCCCGCCGCAGAGGTAGCACGCCGTGGGAGGCTCCTCGATCCAGCGGTAGGCGTCCGCGATCGTGCGCGCGGTGAGTTCCGTCAGGGTGGCGATCGTGTCTTCGGGCGATAGCGCAGCGTGCCTCCGCAGCCATTCCAGCAGCCGGTCCCGAGAGAAGCGCTCGCGCCCCGTGGACCGGGGCGGGGGCCGGCGAAAGAACGGATCGCTCAGCCAATCGGAGAGGGCGTCTTCGCTCGCCGCGCCGCGCCGCGCCATGCCTCCGTCGAGATCGAAGCGGGATCGCCCTTCCGTGAGGCACTCGACCGCGCCATCGATGAGCACGACCCCGGGACCGGTGTCGTAGGCCTGCGGCGTTGCTCCACTGCACTCGGCGGGGAGCGCCGTCACGTTGCCGATGCCGCCGATGTTCTGAATCGCGCGTGATTCCGGTGCACGGAAGAGGAGCCAGTCGGTATAGGCCGTGAGGGGCGCGCCTTCCCCGCCCGCCGCCACGTCCCGGACCCGGAAGTCCGACACGACCGCGCACGAGGTGCGCTCGGCGATGACCGCCGCCTGGCCGAGCTGCAGCGTCGACCCTCCCCGGGCGCCCGCAGGAGGCTCATGCCACACGGTCTGGCCGTGGCTGCCGATGGCTTCGATGTCCGCCGGCCGGAGCGAGGCGGAAGCCAGCGTCCGGTTCACGGCCGCGCCGATCCTCTCGCCCAGCTCGAAGTCGAGCGCGCAGATCGCCGCGGCGCTCCCCGAGGTGATGGCCGTGGCGATCCGTGCGCGCGCGGCGATGTCGTAGCTTTCCGTCTCGAAGGCGACGACGCGCCAGTCCGTCGGCCGCTCGCCGTCGCCCGCCGCCTCGATGACGGCGACATCGATGCCGTCCAGCGAAGTCCCCGACATTACGCCGACCCAGAGGGTCATGCGTCCGCCCGGGCCAGCAGTGCCGGGTGCACGCGCTCCCGCAGCCTCGTTTCGTGCGCCGCGTCGTGCTGTGCGATGCCCCGCAGAAACTGATACAGCGTCAGCGTCTCGGAGCCGACGCGGGCGCGACGGGCGAGGGCCGCGGCGACCGGCTCCGCACCCTCGGCCACGGCCGCCACGGTGCGGGCCCTTTCCGCGGAAAAACCGGCGGTCCCGGCCTCGAAGCCGCTTTCGGACGGAGGGGCGTCCGCGGTCCAGTCCTCGAATGTCGGGCGAGACCCTCCAGAGTCGGCGGCCGCGACCCACTGCTCGACCCGCGGCCGCACGGCGTTTCGCTCGAAATCCGCCAGGTGCGCGGCGTGCTGGCCCGGCGTCCACGCGGTTCGACGCGCCGCGATGCGCTGTCCGGCCGCTTCGGCCGCCGCGCCGGCCGCTCGCGCGGCGACGAGACGAGTTGGCGCCTCGCTCAGCCGCGCGAGCAGCGCCGCACCGTCGGGCCAGCCCGGCGCCGCCGGGTAGCCGCTGTAGCATGGACGCTCCGGGCCGCCGAAGCGCTCGACCGCGACGCCCAGAAAGCCGTCCGCACAGTCCAGGTATCGCTCGGCCAGGGCGCGGTCGACGCGCAACGCATGCATTGCGAGCGCCGTCTTCACCGCGCCGCCCGTGAGGATCAGCGCGCCGCGCGCTTCCTCGCGCGACGCCCCCGTGAGTGTAGTGAAGATGCGGAGCCCGCGGTCGACCAGCTTCGCGGACCGCGCCCGCAGGTCGACCATGAGGTTCTCGAACACGCGGCCACTGCGGATCATCGCCCCCGTGGTGATCGTATTCAGCACGAGCTTCGTCGCCGTCCCCGCCTTCATGCGGGTCGAGCCCGCGATGACTTCGGGCCCCACGAGTGGCAGGATGAGGTGGTCCGCCACGTCCGTGACCTCCGTGGGCGGTGCCGTGCAGCCGAGAAACGCCGTCCCCGCCCCTCGCGCCGCCGCCTCCGCCAGCGCCCCGAGCACGTACGGCGTGGTCCCCGACGTCGCAATCCCGAGCACGAGGTCCGCGGGCGAGACGCCGAACGCCCGCACCGCGTCACCGCCCCCCCTTCGGGAATCCTCCGCACCCTCGGCGCTTCGCACGAGCGCGCCGGAGCCCCCCGCGATGATCGCCTCCACGAGGCCCGGGTCGACGCCGAACGTGGGTGGACACTCCGCCGCGTCGAGCACGCCGAGGCGGCCGCTCGTCCCCGCGCCAACGTAGATGAGACGCCCGCCGCGACGGAAGCGCTCCACCACATCATCAATGACGCGTGCGAGCGCATCGGCCTGCGAGGCGACGGCCTCCGGCACCACGCGATCTTCCGCCTGTATCGTATGGACGATGGTTGCGCTGTCCGCGCGATCGATGGCGCGGGTGCGCGGGTTGCGCCCCTCGGTCAGGCGGGGATCCAAGCGTCAGGTCCTCGGGAGCCCTGCGGCTCGTTGCTGGAGTTCGCGGCGTCCGGGTACATTTGGCGCAAACGTAGAAGGTTCGCCCGGAGGGCGGGAGTCACACCGGTTCGAAGAGGAGAGACGCGCCACGTGAGTTCCGGCTCTCAGGCGACGCGGAGTCCGGGGACCGACCTCGTCCTCAGGCATCTTGCCGAGCGCTTCCCCGTCCCCGACAAGCCCCGCCTCGCCCCTCTCGATGAACTCGTCCTCACGATCCTCAGTCAGTCGACGACCGACGAGAATCGGGACCGCGCCTGGCGAACTCTCGCGGCGCGGTATCCGGCAGGGGAAGTCGGGGAAGAGGCGGACGGAGCGTCTCCGGCGGGGCCGATCTCGTGGGAATCCGTGCTTCGGGCAACGCCGGCCGAACTTGAGGACGCGGTGCGCGTCGCCGGCCTCGCAAACCAGAAGGCGCCGGCCATCCACGCCGCTCTCGAGCGGCTCCGGGCCGAGGTGGGGCGGATCACGCTCGACCACCTCGAGGAGATGAGCGACGAGGAGGCGATCGCCTATCTCACGACCTTCCGGGGAGTCGGGGTGAAGACCGCCGCGTGCGTACTCTGCTTCTCGCTCCGCCGGCCCGTGCTCCCGGTCGATACGCATGTCCTCCGGATCGCACGGCGGCTGGCGTGGGTCCAGCCGCGGGCTTCCGCCGACGTGACCTACACCGCCCTCTCGCGGACCGTCGCTCCCTCCGAGCGCTTCCGCATGCACATGCTGCTCATCACGTTCGGCCGTTCGCTCTGCCTCGCGAGAGCCCCGCGATGCGGGGAATGCCCGCTCGAACCCGAGTGTCCGAAAATCGGTCTCTGACAGGGCGCCCACGCCGGCGTCGATTTCATCCTCCGATGTTTGGAAGCCCGAACACCAGGGGCTCGTCCAGCCGCAGCCGGAGGATCGTCCCGACCGGCAGCGCCGGCTCGGCTCCGTCGGCCGCGAGGAGGATGGCGGACCCCCCCACGGCACCCGCCGCGGCGCCCGCGACGGCGCCCTGGCGGCCACCGGCGAGGACGCGGCCCAGGTTCGTGCGGGCCACCCCTCCGACCGGCGCGCCGCCTCCCGGCCCGGGCATGATCTCCACCACCGACGCCGATATGGGCCAGGATTCGCCGTTGAAGAAGACATCGACGAAGCGAACTTTCACCATCACGCGTTCGCCGTCCGCGACGGCTTCACCATCGTCGCCGTCTTCGGCCGCGGCCTCGACCGCCGTGATCTCGCCGTTGACGAGCGAGTTCAGCGGCACCAGGACCATGTTGTTCTCGATGAGCGGCCGCGTCACGCCGAACTTCAAGGCGTCCCCGGGTCGGAGCTCGTTCGGCCGGACCGGATCCATGATCTCGACCTCCAGCTCCGCGCCGGTCTGAACCGTCACCATCGTATAGGTCATCTCCGGCGCGCCGCCCGGCTCGGCCACCGCCCGGCCGGCCACGGGCGGGGTCGGCGCCCGCCGCACAGGCGACGCGGGCGCCGCGGCCGCATCGCTCGCCGCCGCGCCCCCCTCCGCGCCAGGGCCGATTTCCGGCGCGCAGCCCACGACCATCGTGGTCATCGCGCCGAGTGCAACGAGAGTCGCCGACGTCGTCCGTTCCATCGTGTTCCTTCCCCCGTGTCGTTGTACGGCCTGCAACCCGCGCATACGTTCGAACCGTGCGCCCCGCAGAATAAACGCCCGGCCAGCTCCCGCGGAGACATCTTGAGATCGCTCACAGCGCTGCTGCCCTACTTCCGCCCGTACCGCCTGGGTATCGCGGTCGGGCTTACGCTCGTGATCGTGAGCAATCTGTTCACGGTCGCGGGCCCATGGGTGCTGAAGATGGCGGTCGATGCGCTGGAAAGGGAACTCCGCCCCGACCTCATCCTGCGCTACGCTCTCGTGCTCACGGCGATTTCCGTCGTGGCCGGCGCGACGAGATTCTGGATGCGCAAGCTCCTCAACGGGCTCAGCCGCCGCATGGAGACGGATATCCGGAGCGCCCTCTTCGCGCACCTTCTCAGGCTTCCGCCGCAGTTCTTCGATGCCTGGCGCACGGGCGATCTCGTGAGCCGCTCGACGAACGACGTCCAGGCGGTCCGCATGGTCGCCGGACCCGCGATCATGTACGCGGTGAACACGGCCACCGTCGCGACGCTGGCCCTCGGGCTCATGATCTGGATCGATCCCATGCTCACGCTCTGGGCGATGATCCCGATGGTCGTCCTCCCCCCCATCGTGTTCCTCTTCGGCCGGCAGATTCATGAGCGCTTCGAGAGGATCCAGGCCCAGTTCTCGGAGATCTCCAACTTCGCCCAGGAGAACCTGGCGGGGACCCGCATCGTGAAGGCGTACGTGCGCGAGGAGGCTCAGACCCGACGTTTCGCGACGCTCAACCGTGACTACAAGTCGCGCAATCTCTCGCTCGCCCGCGTGTGGGGGCTGTTCCATCCATCACTCATGTTCTTCACGGGCGTCGGCGCGGTCGTCGTCCTGTGGTTCGGGGGAGGACAGGTCATCCGCGGCGCCATCACCCTCGGCGATTTCGTCGCCTTCTCCTTCTACCTCACGATGCTGATGTGGCCCATGATCGCTCTCGGCTGGGTCACGAACCTCTTCCAGCGCGGCGCGGCCTCGATGGGCCGCCTCAACGAACTGTTCAATATCGTTCCCGCCGTCCGGGATCCGGAGTCTCCGGTCCCGCTCGCGTCGGTGAGGGGCGCGCTGGAGTTCGACGACGTTTCCTTCCGCTATCCGGAAACGGAGCGCGAAGTGCTGCGGAACATTTCCTTCCGCATCGAACCCGGGCAGACGGTCGCCATTGTCGGCGCGACCGCGAGCGGCAAATCCACGCTGGCCGCGCTCATCCCCCGACTCTACGACGTGACGGCGGGGACGATTCGTCTGGATGGCGTCGATATCCGGGAACTCGACCTCGGCTCGCTGCGCGACGCGATGGCCTTCGTGCCGCAGGAGCCGTTCCTGTTCAGCATGCGGCTGAGGATGAACATCGAACTCCGGTACGGAGGTACGGACGCGGGGGAACCGGTCTCGGACGAACTCCGCAGCGCGCTCGACGTCTCGCAACTGGAGAAGACGCTGGCCGTCCTTCCCGATGGGATCGACACGCGCCTGGGCGAGCGCGGCATCAACCTCTCGGGCGGACAGAAACAGCGTGCCACGCTGGCCAGGGCGGTCCACCGCGACGCGCCGGTCCTCATCCTGGATGACGCGCTGTCGGCCGTGGATTCGGAGACGGAAACCGCGATCCTGGAGGCGCTGCGCGAATACATGTCCGGGCGCACCTCCATCATCGTCTCTCACCGCGTGTCGGCAGTGCGCACGGCCGACTCGATCCTGGTCCTGGACGATGGGCGCCTCGTCGAGCGCGGCAATCATGAAGATCTGATCGCGGCCGACGGCGTCTACGCGCGCCTGCTTCGCCGCCAACTCGTGGCCGAGGAACTCGAGCGCATCGAGCAGCGGCGCGTCGCGAGCGCCTGAACGCGCCTGCGGCCCCGGGTTACCGGTACTCCGACCAGAGCCCGATCATCTTGTAGGCGAGCTTCGCCGCGGTGAAGGCCGAAGCTTCTTCGCCGCGCCGCGGGGCGAGTTCCACGATGTCCGCGCCCACGACGCGGCGCTCGCGGAAGACCCGGGAGAGCAGATCCAGCGCGTCCCACCAGCTTCCACCGCCGGGTTCCGGCGTGCCCGTGGCCGGCATCATCGACGGATCGAAGAAATCCACGTCGAACGTGATGTAGACGTTCGCCCCCAGCGCCTCCACCGCCCGCTCGACCCAGCCCGGCCGTCGCATCTCGTGCGCGAACACGACCTCCATCCCGTGTTCGCGGATGACGTCCCGCTCCTCCCGCGTGAGCGCCCGGATCCCGACCGCTACGATATTCGTCGCGCTCGGCCGGCCCGCGCCGCCGTGCAACCGGTGCTCGAGTACGCGGCGCATTACACAGGCATGGTTCCACGGAGAGTCGTGGTGGCGATCCCGGAGGTCCGTGTGCGCGTCGAACTGGAGAATCGTGACGTCGCCGCCAAGTCGCTCCGCCCACGCGATGGCCGGAGCGCTGGAAATCGAATGTTCTCCGCCCAGTCCGATGACGAACCGGTCCCCCGCGGCCTCGAGCAGGTCGTCGTACAGGGTCCGCAGCCTCGCGATCGCGGGTTCGGGGCCGGCCGTGCCGAGATCGATGGACGGGAGCGTGCACACGCCGACCTCATACGGTTCGCGGTCCAGTTCCTCGTCATACCATTCGATGTAGCGCGACGCCTCGATGATCGCGGCCGGACCTTCGCGCGTACCCGTCCCCCAGCTTGTCGTCGCTTCGTAGGGGATGGGGAGGATCACGGCGCCCGCCGTCTCCCAGCGGCACAGTTCGGGCGGGAGATCGAGAAAGGTGTGGCGGTCCGTCCAGGCGTGCTCCGCGAGCGCGCGGGGGAGATCGGCCTCGTTCAGTGCAGGCAGTCGGGGCAGTAGCCCTCCAGCTCGAGCCGGTAGCCGACGACGTTGAACGGCGTCATGTCGGCCAGCCCCTCCATCCAGTCGCGCGGACGCAGGCCTTCGATGTCCTGAACGCGGCCGCAGGAGAGACAGCGGATATGTTCGTGATCATCGGTGCGGCCATCGTAGCGCGCGGGACCCACGCCGAGCGAAAGCTTGCGCGCGACCCCGCAGGTCACGAACGCCTCGAGCGCCTTGTAGACCGTGGCGAGGCTGATGTCCGGAATCCGCTCGCGCACCGAGGTGAAGACATCGTCCGCCGTCGGGTGCGAGGACGTGCCGGAAAGCACGCGGTACACGGCCGCGCGCTGGGTCGTAAACCGGTGTCCGCCGGCCTCCAGGGCGCGACGCAACTCTTCTCGGGACACGCCTCGGCGTGGAGTTTCGGGAGGACTCACTTGACCATCACACCGTCGGGAACGGGCCATCGCTCAGCCTTCGCGGCCGATTCTTGCGTTTGCCGAAGCTAACGACCCCGTCCGGCGGGATCAACGGAGGCCCCCGCCTCCCGCGACTGTTCCAGGAGCGCTTCCCAGCGCTTGCCGTCACCCTCGATGGGTACGTGACGGACCGCCGCGGGCTGTCCGAGTCGCCGCTGCAGTCCGGCCACCAGACCGGGCACGCGGTTCGCCGGCGCCCGTCCGTGCTCCACGACCACCTGGTGGGCGGGCGTGCCGTTGGCCGGCACCATGCGGGCGCTGTAGAGGGCGCGCCCACCGTCCTCGAGGATTCTCGTGAAGAGAAAGAACTCGGAAGACTCCTCCACCTGGGGGAGGGGCGGAAAGAGCCAGACATCGGCAATGCGGGGCGGAGGGATGCGCCGGCCGAGGTCGCCGAGCCGGGCCGCGCGAGAACCCGGATCGTCCATGATCCCGTTCCCTGCGTGCGGCAGTTCCTTCGTGACCTTCGCGTCCATCTCACCCTCCCCGCCGAATCCCCACCCTGGGCCCGCTACCGGCAGCCCCGAACGCACGGCACGTCTACAACATACCCCGATGTCCCGGACGGAGGCAATCCGCGGCGCCCGCCCCGGGGCCCGCCCGGCGGGCGCTACCGATCCTCTTTCGAAGCCACGGCCGCTTCCACAAGTGGGCGCAACGCGTCCAGCACGACGCGTACCGCTTCGTCCAGGTCGAGTTCAACGAGGACGCCGGAAGCCTTCGCGTGTCCGCCGCCGCCGAGGAGCTGCGCGACACCGGACACGTCCACTTCCCCGTTCGAACGCAGTGACACCTTCGTTCGATTGCGCGCGAGGCCGCGGAAGAGGAGTCCGACCTCCATTCCCGCGAGCCGGCGCGGGAACTCGACCAGACCTTCCATGTCGTCGCTTCGCGCACCCGTCCTCGAGAGGGCCCGACGGTCGAGCGCGATCCAGGCGATGGGGGCGCGAGGGTCGACTTCCAGGCCCTCGAGAGCCAGCCGCATGAGGGCCAGCCGCCCCCGGCTGTACACGCCGTACAGCGCGCGGTACAGCGCGCCGGTATCCACCCCCGTCTCCAGGAGCACGCACGCGATCGCGTGCGCGCGGGGGGATGTGTTCGAGAAACGGAATGAGCCCGTATCCGTCGAAATCGCCGCATAGAGGGCCTCCGCCTCCGCTCGCGTGAGGCCCTCGTCGTCGAGCGAGAGCAGGTCGTAGACCAGTTCGCCGGTCGCGCAAGCGGCGGGATCGCGGATCGCCGGCGTCACGAGCGGAGACCCCACGGGCGGGTGATGGTCGATCAGGACGCCTCCCGTCCGCTCCGCATGTTCGGGCAGGCCGCCGAGACGCTTGGGCTCGGCGGTGTCGAGGACGGCGATCGTGTCGGCCGCGTTCAGCGGGTCCGCGGCCGCCGGATCCTCTTCGACGAGCGCCGGGAGGTCCCGGAGGAGGAATCGCAGCGAAGCCGGCGGCCGGCTCGGGGTGACGATCGTGGCTTCGGCTCCGTGCCGCAGCAGCCGGGAAGCGAGCGCGACCATGCTGCCGATGCCGTCGCCGTCAGGGTTCACGTGGGTCGTGAGCACCACGGAAGATGCGTCGCGCAGGCGGCGCCGGATCGCTTCGAGCGCCTTGGCACGAGCCGGCGGCATCGGGGACACGGTCACGACCCGCTCCCGCCGGCCGCCCGCACGATCTCCCGCCAGAGTCGGCGGGTCGCGATGTCCAGTTCCCCGGGATCGCCCCGGTTCTCGAGCACGCGATCGGCCCGGCGCCGTTTCTCCGAAGCCGCGAGTTGAGCGGCATCGATCGCGGCGAACTCCTCCGCGGTCCAGCCCCGGGACCCCAGCGCCCGCGCCTCGCGCACCTCTCGCGGCGCATCCACGACGACGATCATGTCGTAGTCGTCCTCCAGGCCGACCTCGAACAGGAGCGGTGTTTCCTCCACGATCACGCGCACGCCGGCTGCCGCGGCTTCGCCGATACGGCGGGCCCGAAGTTCACGGATTCCGGCGTGGGAGATCTCTTCGAGGCGTTCGCGGGCCCCCTCGTCGGCGAAGGCCACCTCCCGGAGCGCGGATCGGTCGATGGTCCCATCGGGGCCGATGACGCTTCTCCCGAACGCTTCGCGGATGCGGCCGTATGCCGGGGACCCCGGGCGCACGATCTCGCGCGCCAGTTCGTCGGCGTCGATGACGGTGGCACCCCGCTCGGCCAGATTGCCGGCCACGGTGCTCTTGCCGGCGGCCACCGTTCCGGTCAGTCCGACGCGAAACGGCATGGTATGGCTAGACGGCGAAAGAGGTCCCGCAGCCGCAACTCCCCGTCGCGTTCGGATTCTCGAACGTGAACCCCGTGCCCTGAAACGAACTGTGGTATCCGATGGAAAGGCCTGCCAGGTACTGGGCGCTGAACGGATCGATGACGACGGGCACCCCCTCCGACTCAAAGGTGAAATCGTCCTCGCGCACCGCGGTGTCCATGTCCAGCCCGTATTCGAAGCCGGAGCATCCGCCCGGGATCACGCTCACCCTCAGGATGGTCTCGGTGTCCGTCCCGGCCTGGAACTCCCTGACCTTCGCGGCCGCCTCCGGCGTCAGCGTGACGATGGGTTCGGCCGACCGCGTGGCCTGTGCTATTTCGCTCATACCGCCCTTGCCTGCATGGCTTCGGGTACTCGGCGCGCAGGATTCCCTGCGCCGCCCGTCTCCCTCAAGATAACCGACTCCGTCGTTTCTCCCTAGCACGGCCCGGCGGCGGCCGGCGGCGGCCCGTCAGGCAGGCTGCCGGTCGGCCTCCCGGCACGACCTCCGGCCGATCTCCTCCAGCCATCGCATGGGCACGTGCGCCCACCCGGGAACACCCCGCCGGCCGGTGTCGGGTCCGTGCCAGTCCGAGCCACCACAACGGAGCAGGCCGAGTTCGCCGGCGAGAGCGTTCATGCGGCTCCGCACGGCCGGGGGATTCGCGGGGTGGACGACCTCGACGCCATCCAGACCCTCGCCCACCCAGCGGCGGACTTCATCCTCGCCATGCATCCTGCCCGGGTGTGCGAGGCAGACGACGCCGCCCGCCGCGTGCACGTGATCGAATACGATCTTCGGCGGCGTGGGTTCCTTGCCGACGAAGGCGGGACATCCGCGCGACAGGTAACGCCGGAATGCCTCGTTGATATCGGAGGCTGCGCCGCACGCCACCACCGCCCGTCCGACGTGGGCCCTGGTCGGGGCCGCGGCGCCCGTCTGTAGTGCCACGTCCTCCCAGGTCACGGCTGCGCCCGCTGCCTGCAGCCGTTCGACGATCTCGCGCGCGCGCCGCACCCGATCCTCGCGGTAGCGGGTGAGGAAAGCCTGCAGGCCGGAATCGGCCACATCGAACCCGTACGCCAGGAGGTGCACGGACCGGCCCGGTTCGTTCGCCGACAACTCGGCCCCCGGCAGGAAGCGGAGGCCGAGTTCTCGCGCCGCCTTCTCAGCCTCGGCGAGTCCCTGCGTCGTGTCATGGTCCGTCAGGGAGAACCCGTCGAGACCCGCGTCCGCCACGGCCCGGGCCACGTCGGCCGGCGCGAGCGTTCCATCGCTGGCGGTCGAATGCAGGTGCAGATCGACGCACGGGCCCGTTCCGCGCCCGTCGGCGGCCTCGCCGGCGACGGGAACGGTCACCGACGGTAGGTCGGATAGTCGCGGGGGATGCCCATCGAACGCGAGGCCTCGAACAGACCCCGGAGGTCCTCCTCGGACATCTCCTCCAGGGCTTCGCTCCCGCCGTGCCGATCCGGATCCAGGCGAACCACCCGGTAGGGGCGCTGGTCGGTGCTCTGACAGAAGAACACGACGACGCGCTCCCCACCCTCGTCGGCGAGTTCCGCCCGCCACACGTCTCCCTCGGCCTTGATTCTCGTGCTCACGCGTTCATCGTCCGTTATGCGGTTCGTCGTCCTTCGGGGCGGCGCTGCGGACCCGGGCGCGGCGTGCGAGCCGGGGTTGAGGTCGGGGTCACAAGATCGGGGGACGATGGAACAGGGTCAATGGCGACAGGCGCGCCGGCTCGTGCGGGAAGCCCGGCGCGTGGTCGCGCTGACGGGGGCGGGGATTTCGGCTGAATCGGGAGTTCCGACATTCCGTGACGCCGGGGGGCTGTGGAAGAGCCATCGCCCCGAGGAACTCGCCACGCCCGAAGCGCTCGCGCGCGATCCGCGGACCGTGCTCGAGTGGTACGCGTGGCGGCGCTCGGCGCTCGCCCGCTGCCGGCCCAACGAGGGACACCGGGCGTTGGCGCGCTTCTTTCTGCGGCGCGGGGAGGCCGGACTCGTGACCCAGAACGTCGATGGTCTCCACACGCGCGCCGCGCTCGAGGAAGCGGGGGACGATCCCGCGGAGGCGGCGCTGCCGCTCGAGCTGCACGGCGCCGTGGGCCGCGACCGCTGCGAGTCCTGCGAGGCGCGCTGGCTTGCCGAGCCGCTCGGCGAGACGCTCCCCCGGTGTTCTGCCTGCGGGGGACTCCGGCGACCCGATGTCGTCCTCTTCGGCGAGCCGCTCGACCCCGACTTGCTGGACCGCGCGCGCCGGCTGGTGGAGCGGGCCGATCTGTGTCTCGTCGTCGGGACGAGCGCCGTCGTCTACCCCGCAGCGGCGCTTCCGCTCGCGACGCACGAGGCCGGCGGGCTCATCATGGAGGTCAACGTGCGGCGAACCGCGCTCACGGAGGTCGCCGCGGCGACGCTGCGCGGGGAGGCCGGAACGATCCTCCCCGCCCTGCTGGACTGACGGCCCGCGGCAGACCCGGCTAACGGTCCGTGGCAAGACCCCGCGTTAGCGTCGAGAGCGGTGAAGCGCTCGCGTGACAAGGAGCGACGAGGGAGCATAGCCGTTGCTGTGTGACCGAGGAGCGACGCAGAGCGCAGCGGGGTCCCCTCTGGGGATGGCGAGATGCAGCGCCGCTCGAACGCAGCGGGGCTTTTGCCAAGGGCTGCTAGGGCTCGCGTTCGACGAATACGGCGCGTGCGAGGACGGGTTTGACGTCGAAGGAACGGTCGTCCACCTCGAGGCGGGCGACGCCATCCGCCCGCTCTCCCAGACACCGTATTCGCGTGCCCGGGAAGAGGCCGAGGGCGGCGAGTTCCCGCAGCGTGCGCGGACTCTGGTCGGAGACCTCCCGCACGACGCCGCGCCCTCTCTTCAACTCGGCGAGGGGGATCCACTCGGTCTGCGCGAGTTCGCCGTCGCGCGTCGGGATCGGACTCCCGTGCGGGTCGATCGACGGTTCTCCCAGCGCCTGCGCCATCCGGTCGATGAGCGCCTCCGAAGCGGCGTGTTCGAGGCGCTCGGCCTCGGCGTGCACGTCTTCCCAGGAGAAGCCGAGTCTCTCGATCAGATACAGTTCGATCACCCGGTGCCTGCGGATGATCCGCAGCGCCGCCGCCTCTCCAGGCGCCGTGAGGAGCACCCCTTTGTAGGGCGTGTGCCGGAGAAGCCCCTGCGCCGCCAGGCTCTTGACCATGTTCGTGACGGACGCCGCGGAGCGGTCAAGTTCCTCGGCGAGCGCTGTCGTGGATACGGGGTCGCCGGATTGCTGGAGCTTGTAGACGGCCTTCAGGTAGTCTTCGACCGCCCGGCTCGGGTCCGCGGGACCGGATTTCACGAAGTCGGCCGCCGGAAGATGGAATCGGACAGTACGGGGTTCAGTTCGACGTCATCGTGGCGGAGTTCGCGGGTCGGGTTCATCTCCGTGTCCCGGTAGAGCCGCGAGATGACGTACGTGAAGTCTCCGACGTGCTCGTACCCGTCCCAGTACATGCGCGCCCGGCTCTCCTCTCCCCGCCCCTGTGAGATGTAATGGACCTGCTCGGGCCAGGGATCGTCGTCGAGGAAATAGTAGAAGTAGCGGTCGCCGGACTGGAGACCGACGCCGTCGCCGAAGGTGATGCGCACCTCGTATCCCCCTTCGTCCCGGGCTCCGGCGCGCCGGTTCACGCCGGGGTCGAGGAGCTTGTACGGGAGCCCGAACCAGTAGACGACGTCCCGTCCCACGTACTCGGACTCATCCCAGGCGCGGATTCCCGGTTCGAGGAGGCGTTCGTTGAGCGTGGCCCACATCTCGGAACCCGTGAAGGTCTGGACGTAGAGCCCCTCGGCCTCGGGGCGCTCGATGCGGGTTTGCTCGACGCCGTCCACCTTCCGGTACTCGACGCGGCGCGGGCGCATGCGACGGATGCCTCCCGTGGAGTCGTACCACACGGTGGTGATCGTGTAGCGGGCCGACTCGATGTCATGCCAGGCCTCCATGCCGCCGGCGGCCTCGACCCAGGCGCCGATGAGCGAATCGGCGAGGACCTGATCGGGCTCAAGAGCGGTCGAGGTCGCGGGAGAGGAGCCGTCCGGTGCACAGCCCGCAACTGCGGCGAGGGCCAGGGCGAGGACGGAGCCGCGGGCTGCCGGGCGTCGCGGGAGTCGGGCGCGGTGGTTCATGGGGGCCTCCGGTGTGGCTGCGGGTCGATCCTGTCGTGGCGCGGGGCGGAATATGCACGTTGGGGCCGGGCCCGTCACGGCGTGTCCGACCCTCCGCCGACGCCCTTCAACTGTACGACGATGACCTCGACGGGTTCGGATCCCCGGTTCACATCTCCGTGCAGTTCGCCCGGAGGATCGGCGTCGAGCCAATAGGCCCGTACTCGTTCTCGAACTGCGGCGTGCGCCCGGTGGTCGCGGCCTCGGCGGCCGGTTCCGCGTGGTCGCCGGACTGACCGCACGCCAGGCGAGCAGGGCGGCGGCGAGGACCGAAACGGCCGCGGCGACGAACACGCGGACGGCGGCTGGGAAGATCCTGGCGTGCGTCACGGCTCTGCTCCTTGCGTTGATCGGGTTGGGCCGGGGACGGACCGGGGTCGCACGTCGACGGCTCGGCCCGGCCGAACGGCGGCGGTCGGGGACGCGGCGACGATTTCGATTTCGATGCTGGATTCGGCCATCCCGTGCCTGGGGGAAGCGACTTGGAGCGTCAGGCGATACTGCCCCTCGTCGAGCATGGGAAGGCGGAGTTCCAGGGTGCGGCCCTCGGCGCCGGGATTCGTCACCGCCTCGAGCCAGCGGATGCCCGCCCGTTCCGTGTCGTCGCGGGCGAGTCCGCTCCATTCGAGGGCCCTGCGCCAGAACCCCTTCCCCTCTCGCGCCAGCGAAAGCGTCACCTCGAGAGCGGCGGCCTCGGCAGCGGGGCCGTACCACTCCCAGTAGACGCCCAGAGTCTCGCCCGCCCGGGCGGTGCGAGCGCCTCGCGCGCGGGCGAGCGCCTCCGAGAGCGTGGCGGGGGCGGCGGCGCCGGCGTCGAGCAACAGGATGTCGGACAGCAGCGGATGGCCTTCGGCGAGGGGCATCCGTGCGCGTGCGGCGCCGGGTCCCTCGTCGCAGCGCGCTTCGACGCCGACGAACGTGGCGGGGGTGAACTCCCGAAGCTCCGCGACCGCGAGCGGCCCGTCGCCGCTGCCGGTGCTGGCCGCCATCACGCCGTGGGCATCGGCGAGGAAGAGTCCGCTCTGCAGATCGCAGGACGGCAGGGAGTCGGGCCACGTGAACGCCGCGACCACCCGCCGGCGGCCGTCTCGCCGGAAGCTGGCCACCTGGTGAGGAAGGTTCGCGATCTCGCCGAAGACGGGCGCCCAGCTCGTGCGGCCCTCCGGCTCATCCAGCTCCCAGAGCGGCTCGTCGTCCGCGGGCCCGAGGCGCACCACGGTGAAGCGCTGCGCCCCCGGAAGGCGGTGCGACCACACGATCTCGTCCGTGCGTGAGCCGACGAACCGGCGGCGCGCCCGCTCCCAGCCGGCGGGCCAGCCGAAGCGCAGCGTGATCTCGGTGAGATCGTCGCCCCACCGCATCCCCCAGGGGCTCGCGGCATCGGCCTGGAGCGCGGCGCGGACGCGGCGGGCGAGGTGTTCCGAGCGTCGCTCAAGTCCCGGCGCGAGCCACAGCGGGTCGGAAAGGTGCCAGAACGAGCGCTCCACGGCGCGGCGCGGCGAACTGCCGCAGGCGAAGCGTTCGTAACGGCCGCGCGTCCGGCGGTCGAGTACGGGCCCGAGCGCGGTCCAGCGGCAGCGCTCCTCCTCGGTCAGCCGGCCGAGCGCGCGCTCGAAGGCCGACTCCGCTTCCGCGTAGCGGCCACTCTCCTGAAGGACGAATCCGGCCAGCCCGGCGCACCACGCGCTCTCCATGCGACAGCTTTCCAGCAGCGCGAGCGCCTCTTCCGCGCCGCCTGCCTCCAGCCGGTAGGCGACGCGCTGCCCCGTGAGCCATTCGTCGCCGGGGATGATCCGGGCGGCGCTGTCGAGGACCGCGATCAGGGCGTGCCGTTCCCCCAGGACTTCCGCCTCCTCCGGGACCGGCTCCCAATCGTCGTCGTCCCACCCCTCGACGAGGCAGAAGCGCCCGATCCCCTCGCCGCATTTCGGGTTGACCAGGGGGCCGCGCGGGAAATTGCGGCGCCGGACGTGCTCGAAGGCGCGCTGTGCGTCACGCGCCATCCGCCTCGCCGAAGCGGCTTCGGGAGATGCGGGCGGCTCGCGAGATTGAGCCGCGTGCTCGCTGGCGACGCGCCCCGACGCGGCGGCGGAGGGCGTGGGTGCGGGCGGCGTGGCGGCGGGCGTGGCGGCGGCCGGCGCCGAGAGCGTGATGACCGCGAGGGCCGGGGCAAGGACCGCGCGGCAGGTGCGGATCCCGACGTTCCGACCCGGACCCATCTCAGTACACGTCCAGGTCCCGGCCGTATGCGAGCGGTCCGTCGTAGCCGGCAGCGCGAATCTCCGCGACCATTTCCTCCGGTGTCGCTCCCCAGTGCAACTGGTGATGCAGGACGAGGATTCCCGGGCGCGCCCGCACGGCGAGTTCGGCCAGTTCGACGGTCGACGTGTGGGCCTGGGCGTGATACGACTGCCATTCCGGCGGACGGTCACGGAAGGTCGTGGCCGAGTACACCTCGTGCACGAGCACGTCGCACCCCGCGCACATCTCGACGATCGCCTCGTTCGGAGCGGTGTCGCCGGAGAGGACTACCGAGCGTCCCGCAGCGTCGAACCGAAAACCGTACGCCTCCGGCCAGCCCGTATGCACCACGGCGAAGGCGGTCACGCGGACGCGGTCGTCCTCGTAGATGACGCCCGGGGCGATTTCGACCGCGTCCACGCGCCACCCGTCCGGCGTCGACGGCTGGTGGCCGCCGAGTCGGTTCTCGATGTCCGCCTCCCACGCGGCCGTCAGGTGCTCGGCCATCGCCAGTGTCCCGCTCGGGCCGAACAGCTTCAGCGGCGCCTCCCGCTCGGCCACCCAGGGGGTGTGGATCAGGTCCGGCAGCCCGATCGTGTGATCGCTGTGCAGATGGGTGAGAAAGGCGATATCCAGCCGCGCCGCCGTAAGGCTCTCGGCGCCATAGCGATCGGCCGCCTCCGCCGCGCGCCGCACGAGGCCGACGCCGGCGTCCACGATGTAGGCCCGTCCGTCCACCAATATCGCGGTGGCGGGGCCCGACGCCTCGGGTTCGGGATTGGGCGTCCCCGTGCCCAGCAGGACGACGTGCGTCCCGGTGGAGAGATCCCGGGCGGCCTCGGCCGCGGCGGATGAAGGCTCTCCGGGGCCGCACGCCGGCAACGCCAGCGCGGGCCAGACGAGGAGCAGGCCGGTCGTGATGGTCGAGCGCATGCGGCTTCGTTCTGTGCGGGACATGCGGCAAGATCGTTCGATCGAGCCCGCCGCTCAACCGTTCAACGCGTCTTGACCGGATCCGGCGCAGCCGGCCTTTTGCGGCCATGGACGAACCACGCCGCGCTCCGCCTCCCGGCCGCAACCCGGTCGCTGTCGCCGTCGCGGCCTTCTATGTGCTCCTTTTCGCGGCGCTCGTGTGGCCCGTCTATCCGTGGTTCGCCACCATCGAGCCGCGCGTGCTCGCGATGCCGTTCTCGCTCTTCTACGTCGTCGTCGGGCTCCTCTTCTCCTTCTTCGTTCTCTTCGGGTACTACCTGTGGGAACGGAAGCGGGAGACGGCCGACGGGGACGCGAACGGCGCGAGCCGCTGATGCCCGCCTGGCTGATCGTCTTCCTCGTCACGATCGGGTATCTGCTCGCTTCGCTCGCGATCGGGCTCGCCTCCGGCCGCCACGCCTCGGACAGCACGGAGGGTTACGTCGCGGGCGACCGCTCGCTGAACTTCCTCGTCCTCTACTTCATCATGGGCGCCTCGGTGTTCAGCGCGTTCGCCTTCCTGGGCGGGCCCGGCTGGGCCTATTCTCGCGGGGCCGCAGCCTTCTACATCCTCGCCTACGCGTCCGTCGGGCTCGTCCCCTGGTACTTCTTCGGCCCGCGCGTCGCCGCCCTCGGCCGGCGTTTCGGCTACGTCACGCAGGCGGAACTCTTCGCGCACCGCTTCGACAGCCGCGCGATCCCGGCCATCCTCGCGGTCCTCTCCGTCTTCGCCTTCGTCCCCTACCTGGTGATTCAGATGAAGGGGGCGGGATACGTCTTCAACGTCGTGACGGAGGGGCGCGTCCCGCAGTGGGCCGGGTCCGCGATCGCGTACGGGGTCGTCCTGATCTACGTCTTCCGGAGCGGCGTCCTGGGCGTTGGCTGGACGAACACCTTCCAGGGGATGTTCATGATGGTGCTCGCGTGGGGGCTCGGACTCTACCTGCCGGCGAAGCTGCACGGCGGCGTGGGTCCCATGTTCGACGCGATCGCGGCCGGGCTCCCCGACATGCTGAGGGGGCCGGGACTGGATGCGGACGGACAGCCGTGGAGCTGGGGCGCCTACTCGAGTGCCGTCGCCATCTCCGCCTTCGGGTTCAGCGTGTGGCCGCACTACTTCATGAAGATCTACACGGCCCGCGACGTGGACACCCTCAAGCGGACGGTCGTCTACTATCCGACCTTCGCGCTCTTCCTCGTCCCCATCCTCTTCATCGGCTTCTCGGGCGTGCTCGCCTTCCCGGGCGTCGAGCCGGCGGACGCGATCCTGCCCACGATCGTGACCTCGGCGCAGATCGGGCTGCCGCCGCTCATCGTGGGCCTCTTCTGCGCCGGGGCACTCGCGGCCTCGATGTCCACCGGAGACGCGCTCCTGCACGCGGCGGGGTCCGTGGCGGTGCGCGACTTCTGGGGCAACGTGCGGCCGGGCGCGCTCGACGACGCGGCGCAACGGCGCTGGATTCGCCACATGGTGATCCTCGTGGGCGCGGTCAGCTACGGGCTCGCGCTGATCCCCGGACTCAGCCTCGTGGAGCTCCTGCTCCTCAGCTACGGGTTCATCGCACAACTCTTCCCGCTGACGGTCGTGACCTTCCTGTGGCGGGACGTGACGCGGGCGGGGGCACTGTGGGGTCTCGTGACGGGAGGCGGCATCGCGTTCTTCCTCGACCTGGCCTTGCGGCTGGACGTCGTGTCAGCCGCCGCGACCGCCGGCGTCCACCCCGGCATCTACGGCATGGTCGGAAACGTCATCGTCATGATCGCGGTCTCCCGCCGCACCGCGCGCCTCGCCCCCGCGCACGTCGCCGAGTTCGTGGACCGTTAGCAGCCCGTGGCGGCCAGAGCGCTTGCCACGAACTGCGAGCGGTTCGTCCCGGCAGCTACCTCATCCAGATGACGACGAGGGCGCACCGCCCGACGCCGAACCGCATCAGGCCGCACGGCCGTAACGGGCCGGCCAGTGGAGGGCGAGGGCCGCGTTGCCGCGGATGCCGGTCGCCAGTTCGTCGATCACGATGTGCTCGTTGACGGTGTGGGCCAGTCGGTCGTCCCCGGGGCCGAAGCCGACCACGGTCATGCCCGCGAGCCCGAAGTGTCCGCCGTCGGTCGCAAAGTCCCAGATGTCGACGGGCGGCTCCCCTCCAAGCGGGCCGGCCAGGACCTCGACCGCCGTCAGGACCGCGTCGTGGTCGGCGGGCAGCGAGAGCGCCGGGTTGTCGGCCGGATACGTCATCTCGTACCCCGCGTAGCTCGAGCGCTCGTGCTGCGGGATCAGGATGTCGCTGCTCGATCCCTCGATCTCGCACGCGCGGAGCACGGGGAGGAGTTGCTCCCGCAGCGAGGCCGCGTCCTGCCCGGTCACGGTCCGGCAGTCGAGCGTGACCTCCGCCAGGCCGGGGATGACGTTGCCGCTGGTCTGGTCCGTACCGATGAGCGTCGGGGCGATGGAGCAGGTGCCGAGATCGGGATCGTGCGCGAGGTCGACGTCTTCCAGCGCCGCGAGGAACCGTCCGAGTACCGTCAGCGGGTTGCGACCGATGTCGGTCATCGAGGCGTGGGCCATCCTTCCCCGCACCTGGACGCGGAGTTCGATCCGGCCCCGGTGCCCGCGACGGACCTCGTTCCGGCTGGGCTCGCCGATCAGGACCAGGTCGGGCTGCAGCGTTTCCGCCATGTAGCGGGCGCCGAGTCCGCCGACTTCCTCCTGTACCGTTGCCGTCACGTAGACGTCGCCGGGAGGCCGCTGGCGGGCGGCGATGAGGCGGGCGATCCCGTGCACCTGCGCCGCGAGCGGTCCCTTGATGTCGATCGCGCCCCGCCCCCACAGCAGGCCGTCGTGGATCTCGCCGCCATAGGGGTCATGGGGCCAGTCCCCCGGATCCCCGGCGTCCACGTGGTCGAGATGCGTGTTGAACATCACCGAGGGCGCGTCGCCGGTTCCCCGGATGAGGCCGATGACGTTGCCCGCGGCGTCATACTCGACCTCGTCGTAGCCGAGCGCGCGCATCTCGGCAGCGACGATCCGGGCCAGTTCGCCTTCTTCGCCCGGCATCGACTGCGTGCGGATGAGTCGCTGGAGAAAACGAACGCAGGCGTCGAGTCCCTCGCCCGGCAGTTCGGGAGCGGTTTCGTCGTTTGACATCATCATGATCGGTCCTCAGGGGGTTCGGGTTCCGGGCGGTGGTCAGCCCGACTGACTCTCAATGTGGATGTGAAGGAGTTCCGTCAACTCCACGCGTTCCCGCGGGAACGTCCCGCTGCTCGGATTCAGGCCCGAAGTCACGGTCTCGCCACCCGCGGCGGGAGGCCGATCGGCCTCACTTCCTGGATGGCCGACGCCACCGCAAGCGCCCGGCCCTCGCCTCGGGGCGGCGCGACGACCTGCAACCCGACGGGGAGTCCGGCCGCATCCAGCCCGGCCGGGACGCAGGCGACGGGCAGACCCGGCATCGAGAGCAGGAAGGTGGGGGCGATCCAATCCACATACGTCTTCATCGGCCGCCCCCCCACCGTCTCCGGATAGTTCTGCTCCGCCGGGAAGGGCGGGATCGCCATGCACGGCGTCAGGAGCGCGGCGTACCGCTCGAGGAGGACGAGAAGCTCTTCCCTCACCCGGCGGCGGACGTTCTCCGCCGCCCCGATCTCGGCCGGGGTCACGGACAGTCCGGAGCGGAGGTTGGCCGACACGTTGGGGCCGAAGGCGTCGACCCGGTGCAATTCGGCCTCGAAGTGGGACACGAACCAGTGCCCGCGGAGGACGAGAAACGCATCCCACGCTCCGGAGAGATCGAGATCCACCTCGTCCACCCGCGCGCCCGCCGACCGGAGCGACGCCAGCGCCTCGCGGCATGCCGCCTCCACGCCGTCGTCGATTCCGATCCGCGCGAGGTCGCCGCACCAGGCCCAGCGACTCCCGGCGAGATCCGTGGCGCCGGCGTCCGGCCAGAGCGGCTCGGGAGCGCAGACGGGCGAGGCCGGATCGGGTCCCGAGATCTCGCGCAGCGCGAACGCGACGTCCGCCGGGTCCCGGGCCATGAGGCCGGTCGACTGCAGGTCGTCCCACAGGTAGGCGGCGGGCACCGTCGGCACGAGCCCCGGGGTGGGGCGCAGCCCCGCGATGCCGCAGAAGGAGGCGGGGATCCGCAGCGAGCCGCCGAGATCCGTGCCCTGCGCGAGTGAGATCATCCCCGTCGCGAGGGCGACCGCTCCGCCTCCCGTCGACCCACCCGCGCTGAGGGCGGGGTTCCACGGGTTCCGGGTCACGCCGAACACTTCGTTCCACGTGTTTCCGCCCGCGGCGAACTCCGGCGTGTTCGTCTTCCCGAGGATGACCGCGCCGGCCTCGCGCAGGCGACGGACGACGAGCGCATCCTCCTCGGGCACGTGATCCGCGAAGAGCGGCGAGCCGTACGTCGTGCGGAGGCCCGCCGTCTCGGTCACGTCCTTGATGCCGACGACGAGCCCCGCGAGGGGTCCCGGATCCTCGCCCGCCCGGAGGGAGGCATCGACGGCGGCCGCCTCCGCCTCCGCCTCGGGGTTCAGCGTGACGACGGCGTTGAGTTCTCCGTTGTGCCGTTCGACGCGGGCGAGGCAGGCGCCGAGCAGCTCAGCCGCGGCCAGCTCCCCCGCCCGGATGCGCCGGGCCTGCTCACGGGCCGTCAGCAGCGCCGGATCGCGATGTTCCATCACCAGGACGCCGACAGCTCGACGACCGACGCCCTAGGGCAGAAACATCTGGGCGATCGCCTCCCCATACCGGGCCGAGTCGAAGGGGAGCGCGTTCGTCTGCAGCGCCACCGCCACGCCGTACTCATCGAAATTGGCGAGGAAGGACCGCGTCCCCTTCACGGTGCCCGTGTGGCTCGGGTAGCGCCGCCCCGCCTGGTCGGTGCGGATGAACCACGCCAGCGCCTGCTCGTGCTCGATCGGGTCACCGAGTCCGTCCGGCGACGAGGGATCGATCTGCCGGATCCCCGGCTCGAGCTGCGATCGGTGCATCTCGGCCACCGTCTCCGGAGCGAGCAGCCGCCCGTCGTTGATCGCGATCGCGAAGCGCACGAGGTCTTCCACGTTCGAGATGATGCCGCCGCCGGCGTACTTGTAGCTCGGGTCCTCCGGCGGGGGGTGGATGAACCGCCCCGACGCTCCGCGGACGTATCCGCGCCCCCGGTTCTGCACCACCCGCGACGGGACGTCGAACTGCGTGGCGAACATCCCCGCCGGCTCCCACACGAAGCGCTTGAGGTATTCCTCGTAGTCCATTCCCGACGCTGCCTCGACAATCCCGTGCTGCAGGTTGTGGGCGTGCGACGAGTACATCCACCCGGAGTCCGTGTCGTAGGCGAGGGGGTCGTCGCGCCACAGCTCCGTCGCCTCCTCGAAGGTGTCGTAGTGGCGCAGACTCAGCAGGTCGTGAGGGCCGAACTCGACGCCGTCGTAGTGTCGGATCCCGGATGTGTGCGTAAGGATGTGGCGCACGGTGATCGGGAACTCCCGTTCGGGATACCACGGCATGTACGTCTGGAGGGTCGCGTCGAGATCCACCTTCCCCTGCTCGACGAGCTGCATGAGACCGACCACGGCGAGCACCTTCGACACCGATCCCACGTTATGGACCGTCCGGCCCGTGGCGGGCGTATGGTTCTGGAGTTCAGCATACCCCACTCCCTCGGAGAAGACGATCTCGCCGTCCACCGCCACCGCGACGGACAGTCCGGGCAGATCGTTGTCGTTTCGGATCTGCTCCATGTAGTCGAGCAGCCCCTCCCGCGAATGGCTCTGGGCTGTCAGCGGGGCCGCGGCCTGCATGAGGAAGCAGAGGGTCAGTACGAGCGACAGCAGCGACATTGCGTTCGCCCGTGCACGGTTTGTGATCGTCATCGTTCCACTTCTCCGTCTGAAGACTTCCTCGGGGCGTTCAAGTACGCCCGACGATCCAATCTCGACTTTTTCTCTGATCCTCTATTCCTCGAGAAACGTCACCACGCGGCAGAAGGCGGCCTCTCCTCCCTTGAACTTCCAGGGAAAGCACCCGATGGTGAGCCGCCGGTTCTGCAGTTCCGGGGCGGCGATCCGTCCGCCGAGGTTCTCTATGTGCATGCAGTTGTGCGGGAAGAGCGCATTGTGCGTGAGTTGATAGTGCTCTTCCGGGAACAGTTCATCCACGGCCGCGGCGCCGCCGAACACCTTCTCCGCCATCGCCCGCACGCGGTCGCAGTGTCCGAAGGTGCCTTTCCCGAGGAATCTCCCGATGGGGAGGTTCATGGGATGATCCGTGGAGATCGCGTCCACGCCCCACACCTTGATCTTCCGGTCGATGAGCCACTGCACCATGTCGGGGTGCGCGCCGGGGTGCGTATGGACGTAGCGCTCCTCGTTCGCGTCGGCGCCGAACTGCGCGAAGCGCTCCCACCCCGTGTGCAGGATCAGGAGGTCTCCGTCGCGGATCTCCACCCGCGATTCGATCATCTCGGGCGTGTACACGGCGAGGTCGCTCATCTCGTCGCGCAGGTCGACGATGACGCCGTCCCCGTACAGCCACTCCAGGGGGATCTCGTCGATCGTCATCCCGTTGGTCACGAAGTGGCGGGGCGCGTCGAGGTGCGTGCCCATGTGGTTCGAGGTCTGGATGTACTGCGCGTTCACCCCGTGTTCGACCTTCCGCTTGATGTACTTCACTTCGAAGGGGGGATAGTAGGGCCAGAAGAAGCATTCCTGATTGAGGGGCTGTGAGAGATCGTAGAGTTTCATGAGCGCTCGGCTCCACCGGGTTCGAGGTTGAGGTGTCGAGGACCGACGGCCGTACGCTCCCCCATCCGGTCGGGGAACGCAATGCCCGGCGCCCCGGTCACGACGGTGGGATGGGGATGTCGAAGAGCGCCTTTACGGCGGGCTTCTGCACCTTGCCCATCGCGTTGCGGGGCAGGTCGTCGACCAGGCGCCAGGCGCGAGGCACCTTGTAGCGGGCGAGCCGCTCCCGGACCCACGGATCCAGCCGCTCGGGGAGCGAGTTCGGTCGCGGCGCCGCGCCGGGCTCGGGGACGATGGCGGCGGCGATCCGTTCTCCCCAGTCTTCGTCGGGGATCCCGACCACGGCGCAGTCCCTCACCGCCGCGTGCGTGCGCAGGAGTTCCTCTATCTCGACCGCCGAGATCTTGTAGCCGCCGCTCTTGAGGATGTCGACGGAGCGGCGCCCCAGAAGACGGTAGTAGCCGTCCTCGAGGACCGCCTCATCTCCGGTCAGGAACCACCCGTCGACGAAGGCGGCCGCCGTCTCTTCGGGACGCCGCCAGTATTCGGAGAACACCATCGGGCCGCGGATCCGGATCTCGCCCGATTCTCCCGGATCGAAGGCTTCCACGCCCTCAGCGAGCACGCATCCCGTGGCCGGGCGCACGAGGCGCAGGCCGACGCCGGGGAGTGGCTGGCCCACGGTGCCCGCTCGCCGCTCGCCGTCATACGGATTCGAGAGCCCCATGCCGATCTCCGTCATGCCGTAGCGCTCGAGGAGCCGGTGCCCGGTGATCTCCTCCCACCGCTCGAACGCGCGCACGGGGAGCGCCGCCGAACCCGACACCATCAGCCGGAGCGCACGGACGCCCCGCGACCATCGCCGGCGGGTGGCATCTTCCGCGGCATCCCAGGCGCGCAGGAGCTTGGCGTAGATGGTCGGCACGGCCATGAACACGCTGATGTCGCCCGAGGCCAGCCGTTCCCAGGTGGACGCCGGATCGAACGACCCGCCGAACTCCACCGCGGCCCCCGCATGGAGCGGACAGCAGAGGGCGTTGACGATCCCGTGCGTGTGGTGGAGGGGGAGGACGTGGAGGATGCGGTCGTCGCGCTCCCACTTCCACGCGTCAAGCAGCGACCGGATGTGCGCTTCGATCTGGCGGTGCGTCGTCACGACGCCCTTGGGGCGTCCCGTGGTGCCGCTGGTGTAGAGGATCATCGCGGGTCGATCCAGCCCGACCGGTGGCGGCGGTCCCGGATCGGGCGCGTCGAATGCGGAGGCGCTCGCGTCCGGGTCGGATGCGTCGTGGAACGGGATGCCGCGCTCCCGCGCGGGGCCCTCGACGCGGCGTCCCGTTTTTCCGGCCCCGATGAGCGCGGCGCAGTCCGCGTCATCGATCACGTATTCGATCTCGCGGGCGGGATGGCCCGGACAGAGGGGGACGGCGATCCCGCCGGCGCGCCAGATGGCCCATTGGGTGACGACGTACTCGAATCCCGGCTCCATGAGGAACGCCACCCGGGCCCCGTCCAGGTCGGCGGCACCGGCTGCGGCACGGAGATGTCGAGCCCATAGCCGCGATGCTGCTTCGAGCTCGCCGTACGTGCGGGACGCACCGCCCGAGAGCACGGCTACGCGATCCGACCGCTCCGCGGGCGGATGGAAGAGCGTGGGGCCGGTCAAGTCCGGGCGCGATCCGCCGCGTGCGACACTACGCGGGTGGTCAGGATGCGGATCAGGTGGCGGCGGTATGCCTCGGTTGCGTGCATGTCGGCGGCGGGTTCGGAGGTTTCCGCGCATGCGGCAGCGGCGGCCTCGATCGCTTCGGGCGTCGGCTTCTCGCCGACGAGCGTTTGCGCGGCCTCTTTCATCAGGCAGGGAGTGGAGCCCCCGTTCACGAGCGAGATGGCGGCCTCGTCGCAAACCCCGCGGGAGTCCAGCCGGATCCGCGCGGCCACGCCGGCGAGGGCGTAGTCGCCGCGGCGCCGAGCCACCTCGTCGAAGGCCGTCCCCCCTCCGGGGGCGGAGGGCGGCACCTCGATCGCGGTCAGGAGTTCATCGGGCTCGAGCGCGGAGAAGAAGGGGCCGAGGAAGAAGTCGCCAAGATCCAGCGTTCGCTCCAACCGGGAGCCGGACTCTCCATCGCGCGGGCGGCGCGCGATCCGGACCCGCGCCCCCAGCGTGAGGAAGACTGCGGGCAGTTCCGCGGCCGGATCGGCGTGGGCCACGGAGCCTCCCACGGTGCCCCGCGAGCGAATCTGCGGGTGCGCGATGAAGGGCGCCGCCTCCGCGAGGAGCGGGCTCCGCCGTGCGATGAACGGGTCGCGTTCGAGCGCCGAGTGCCGGGTCATCGCCCCCAGGCGCAGCCCTCCGTCGTCCGTCTCCTCGATCCGGGACAACTCCTCGACCCCGTTCAGGTCCACGAGACGTTCCGGCGCCGCGAGACGGAAGTTGAGCATGGGAACGAGGCTCTGTCCCCCCGCCAGCGGGCGCGCCTCCAGCGAAGTGTCCGCGAGCGCCTCCAGCGCTTCGTCGAGCGTGGCGGCAGCCACGTAGTCGAAGGGCGGCGGCTTCACGCCGTCCCCCCAGCCTGCGTCGACGCTTCGCGGAGCTTCCGGAGAAGCTCGAACAGGCGGCCCGGACTACAGGGGATGTCGAGGATTTCCAGCCCGGGAGCCAGGTCGGCCAGCGCATCTTCGACGGCCTGCGCGAAGGCGGCCGCCACCGGGATCGCGCCGCCCTCCCCCACCCCCTTCGTCCCGAGAGGGTTCAGCGTCGAAGGCGTCTCCAGGTGTGCGGTCTCGATCGGGGGGACGTCGGTCGAGGTCGGGAGCAGATAGTCCATGAAGGAGGCGTTGCTCGTCCCGCCGAACTCGTCGAACACGAGTTCCTCGTAGAAGGCGTTCCCGATCCCTGCCGCGACGCCGCCGTGGATCTGGCCTTCCACGATCGTCGGGTTGATCACCGTCCCGCAGTCGTGTACGACGATGTAACGCAGGATCTCGACCATCGCCGTCTCGGGGTCCACGGCGACGACAAGGGCATGCGTCCCGTTCGCCGTCGTCCCGTACGGCGGGCCGAAGTACGAGGTCGCCTCCAGCCCCGGCTCGGTCCCCGGCTCCACGGCTCCCCGCAGCGGGTTGGCGCTCGCCGCGAGCGCGCCGAGATCGACGGAGAGGTCCGGGGCGCCCCGTACGCGGGCGGCCCCTTCGGCGAGTTCGAGGTCATCGGGGTCGACCTCGAGCGCCTCCGCAGCGTGTTTCAGGATCTTCTCGCGCACGGAGAGCGCCGCGGCGTGGATCGCGTTGCCGGCCACGACCGCGCCTCGGCTCGCGAAGGTGCCCGTCCCCCAGTGGAAGTCGCTCGTGTCCCCGGTCACCACCCGCACGTCGGACGGCTTCACCCCGACGGCGTCGGCCACGATCTGTGCGAAGGAGGTGAAGTGTCCCTGACCCTGCGTCCCCACGCCGGTCGCGAGGCGGACCGTGCCGCCGGGCTCGACCGTGATCCGGGCCCCCTCGTAGGGGCCGATCCCCGTCCCCTCCACGTAGTTGACGACGCCGACGCCGACCGACCGCCCGTCCCCCTGCATCCGTTCGCCATCCCGCGGGAACGTCTCGTGGCCGACGAGGCGGACGGCCTCCTCCAGCGTCGCCTCGTAACTCCCGCTGTCGTAGCGGAGCGGGGCGAAGTCCTGGTACATGATCTCGTGGTTGTACGGGAACTCGTCCGGGCCGATCACGTTGCGGCGGCGGATCTCGACCGGATCGAGGCCGAGGCCGCGGGCCGCGAGGTCGAGCAGCCGCTCCATGACGAACACGCCGTGCTGCCGTCCCGCCCCCCGCACCGGCGTGACGATCGGCTTGTTCGTGAACGCAACCCGGAACTCGCTCTCGTAGTTCGGCACCCGGTAGGGCCCGAGAAGCGTGCACTGGGTGTTGATGGGGATCGTGAGACCGTACGGGTCGTACGCTCCCGAGTCGTGGATGAAGATGTCCCGCACGCCCAGGATCCGGCCGTCGCGCGCGACCGCGATCTCCGCCTCGTGCAGTTGTCCCCGCTCCTGGGTGGTGGCGAAGAAGTTCTCGTACCGGTCCTCGACCCACTTCACGGGCCGTCCCAGCTGGATCGAGGCCCAGGGGATGAGGATCTCCTCCGCGTAGAACATGATCTTCGGGCCGAAACCGCCGCCCACGAAGGGGGCGATGAACCGGACCTGCGACTCCGACAGGCCGAGGGCGGCGGCGACGACGTTGCGCACGGGAATGGGGGCCTGCGTCGTGTCCCACACCTCCAGCCGGTCGGCCCGCGCGTCCCACTCCGCCACGACGGCCCGGTTCTCGATCGCGCCGCCGATCCCGCGGTCGTAGGAGAAGCGGCGCTCCAGGACGAGATCGGCCCGGGCGCGGGCGGCGGCATAGTTCCCTTTCGTCTGTCGGACGTACGCGGCGAGGTTCGACGGGAGGTCGTCGTGGATCCGCGGGGCGTCGTCATCGAGCGCCCGCCCGAGATCCACGACGGGATCGAACGGTTCGATGTCCGCCTCCACGAGTTGGGCCGCATCCTCGGCCACGTAGCGGCTGTCCGCGACGATCATGGCCAGCGCCTCCCCCTGATGCCGGATTCGCTCGCGGACGAGGGGGAGCGCCGTGCGGGCGTGGAACACCAGGCCTTCGAGCGGCGGCGGAGGCACGAGCACCGCGCCGGGCCGGAGGAGCGGACCGAGGTCGGCGGCCGTGAAGACGGCGTGGACCCCGGGGTGCCTCCGCGCGCTTTCGACATCGAGCCGGCGGAGCCGCCCGGCCGGCAGGTCGCTCCGCACGAAGGCGACGTGCAGCGCGCCCGGCGGTTCGACGTCCTCGACGAACTGCGCGCGGCCGGCCAGCAGGCGCGCGTCCTCGTTGCGCGGCACCCGCGCCCCGACCCACGTCCCGCCCGCCCGGCTCAAGGCTCGTCCCCTTCGTCGGCGCCGGCACCGTCCGCCGCGAGGCGCTCGGCGGCGAGCGCTACGCCCTCCACGATGTTGTGGTAGCCCGTGCAGCGGCACAGGTGCCCGGACACCGCTTCGCGGATCTCCTCACGCGAAGGCGCCGGGTTCTCACGCAGGAAGGCCTCCGCCGTCATCAGGATCCCCGGCGTGCAGAAGCCGCACTGCAGGCCGTGCGCCTCGTGAAGCGCCTGCTGGACCGGGTGCAGCTGTTCGACGGAGATCGCTTCCCCGGGCGCCGTCGCAGCGAGCCCCTCGACGGTCGTCACCTCGTGCCCGTCGATCTGTACCGCGAACATCAGGCAGGCCCGGACCGGTTCCCCGTCCAGTTGCACGGTGCATGCCCCGCACACCCCGTGCTCGCACCCCACGTGCGTCCCCGTGAGCCCGACCTCCGAGCGCAGGAAGTCCGACAGGAGGAGCCGCGGCTCCACTTCCCCGGACCACGCCACGCCGTTGATCCGGGCGGATATTCGTACGGAGATCAACGCTGCTACGGGACGAGTTCCTGGCGGGGCTGGAGCTTCACGGCCCACAGCCCGCTGAAGTACTCCGCGAAGAAGAGGTTCCCTTTGTGGATCTGCGGTCCCCAGGTGAAGGGCGCGTTCGCGACCACGCCGTCCGGATCGTACGCCATGTAGCGCGCGATCTCCCGGCCCTGCTCTCCCAGGTTCCCCTTCAGTTCCCCGGAGATGTCGAGGACGCGCAGCCCGCCGTTGTAGAACGCCGCGTAGAGCTTGTCGTCCTCGATCCACATATTGTGAGAGCCCGCCTCGGGGATCTCGTAGCGCGCGACCTCCTCGGGATTGTCGGGATCCGTGAAGTCCACCACGTGGATGTATCCGGACATGAACTGCGGCGTGCGCTCGGGATCCTGCCCGTCGAAGCCGGGCCGCCCCGCCTCGTCTCCCATGAATACGTAGAAGCGCCCCGTCGGACTCCGGTACGGGAACGCCGCGTGCGTCCGGCCGCCGATGTCGCGGAAGCGCGCGATCTCCACGGGGTTGGACGGAGACCCGCTGCGGTCGCCGCCTCCCACGTCGATGAGCACGACCCCGTCGCCCCAGTTCGAGGTGTAGGCGATCCCGTCCACGATCCAGATGTCGTGGATCGCGTGCCCCGGCGTGTCGAGTTCGAAGCGGCCCACGCGGTGCGGGCCAGCCGGATCCTCGATGTTGATGACGTCGAAGCGGCGCCCGTTGTTCACCGCGTAGACGTGATCCTCGTGGATGAAGAGGTTGTGCACGCCGCCCGTGAGTTCGTCGTCGAACACGGAGATCGTCGTCACGTCCCGCGGGTTCCGGCAGTCGAGGATGACGATCCCGTTGCGGCGGTTCGAGGCGCCCTCGCGCGAGATCACACAGATCTCCCCGTCCTCGCTCACCTTCACGTCGTTCGTCGTGCGCGCATCCACCACGACGGAATCCGTGAGGACGGGGCTCGCCGGATCCGTCACGTCCCAGAAGTAGACGGCCCCGGCCGCCGCGTGCGTGCCGGTGATCGCGTAGTCGCGCCCGTCGACGCCCTCCCACACCCACAGGTCCGACGTGCGCTCGTTGTTCACCTGTCCCTGCCCCACGAACGTCACTTCCTGCGAGGCGTGTCGCGCATGGATTTCAAGCGAGGTGCGCGCGGCGCGGCCCGGCACGTTGGCGACAATCGTGTAGACTCCGGGGAAGTACGCCACGAACCGGCCCTGTTCATCGATCTCCGCCGGGGGGATGTCCGCGGTCGCCTCGATCGCGGGATCCGACATCACGGTCCAGGTGACCGGCAGGTCGGCCACGGCGCCGCCCATCGCATCCTCGACCATCGCCTCGAAACGCACCACGTCGCCCGTCCGCGCCCGTTCCGCGCTTCCCGACACCGTCAGGCGCGCGGCGGGGTTCTCCCTGATTTCGTAGGCAACGTCCGCGGAGATGCCCTCCGCTTCCGCCCGCAGCACGACCGACCCCGGCGCGTGCGCCGTGAGAATGCCGAAGCGGTCCACGGTTGCGACGCCCTCGTCGGAGGTGGACCAGCGAAGCTCGCCGTCACGCTCGTCCTCGGCCGTGTCGAGCAGCCTGGCCCGGTGACGCGTCGCGACGCCGACATACGTCGAACCGCCCGAAGGCTTCACATCGATCCGGTCCAGCGGGGGGTAGGCCACGCTCACCATGGCCTCGCCGCGCAGGCCGCGCGCCGTCGCGACGATGGCGGAGATGAGAAACTCGCCGCCCTTCACTGCTCTCACCCGGCCGGTCGCGCGGTCCACGTCGATGCTTTGCCGCGCGCTCCCGCTCCGTCCGTCGGCGAAGGCGGGGAAGAAGAGGACCTGGGCGTCGATCACATTGCCTTCCGCATCCAGAACGCGGGCTTCCAGGATGGCCTCCTCTCCCAACTCGAGCGACAGGGCACCCGGCACGACCTCGACCGACACCGCCTCCTGCGCGGCAGCGGGAGCGCCGGTGGTCGAACCGAGAAGAACGAGAAGCGCGAGACGGGGGAGAATCGCCGGGTTGCGGTACATCATCGCTCCACCTTTGCCGTCGGAGTCCTTGCGTCGCGAGCGGTTGCAAGATGTCCGCCAAACAAGGGACGCCGCAAACAAGGTTGAGCTAGACAGCCTGGGCGATCGCTCCAAGTGCACGCTGGCGCTGCTTGGCGCCATCGTCGAGCACATCTTCCTTCGCTGCCATGATCGCGCCACGCACCAGATCACTCCTGGTGGCGCCCTCCGTAGCGACGGCGACCTCGCGCAACCAGGCAAGAAGCTCCGGCTGAACTCTCAAACGCAGATTCTTCCGGCACTTTCCCGTCGCCAATCGGCTGTTGGAGAGCGTACACAGCCAACGCACCATGTCGGCGTCGGAGGAGGCCAGGGTCAGGTAGTATCGAATAACCGCAGGAGCGAACTGCTTGGGCGCCGCGCGATAGTGGTCGGCAACAAGGTGAAGTACGTCGTCGAGTTCCCTGGGCATCCGGACGCTCATCACCTTCTCCTTCGTGGCGTCCCGCGCCGCTTTGAGTTTCGGCGTCGACTGGGCGGGCACCGTCAGAACTTCTCCGGTTTCGGCGTCCACGCCGACAAGAACGTTCCTGACCGTGGCGTTCGACTTCTCGAGTTCGACCGTTCGGTACTCGTAAACGATCTCGACGCGCCCGCGCTCCGGGGCCAGAGCGTATCCGCGGTCTCCCTCCCGCAAGATTTTCATGTCAGCCCCCTGCTCGATGAACGCTTATGAACATTGCCTTCCGGTCGTCCCGGTCGATCTCAACGAAGTACACCTTGATGTACCACCGTTCCCCGCGCACGGTTGGCGTAAACGTGTGCACCACCACGGATTGCGCCCAGTGGTGGGGCGATTCCCGGTAGTCTTCATCAGTGAACGTACTACGTTCGCAGTACGAAACCAAGAGGGCCTGCGGCGCACGCCACAAGCAGAGGAAGAAGCGAGATCAAGAGTGCGACGTACCTGCAGTCCTGGCGTCAGAAGAAACGAAGGACCTGGCCGGTCGCCCGTGTTCGTACGACGGCCTCGCAGCCGAGGTCACCCGGGTCGCCGAGTCAGTTCCCCCTTGGTCCGGCACACCTCTCGCCGGTAGACGCCCGCGCTCCCGGCTACGGAGCAGGTTCAGTAGCTGTGGGCGTGGACGCCCTGCACGGCGCGGCCCGAGGGGTCGGCCATGTCGGCGAAGGCGGGGTCCCAGGCGATCGCGGCGGGCGTGCTGCATGCGATGCTCGGACCCTCCGGGACGCAGCGCACGGCGGGCTCGCCGGGGAAGTGCGACGTGAAGATCGAGCGGTAGAGGTACGCTTCCTTCGTGAGCGGCGTGTTCGTGGGGAACCTCGCCGCCGCGCGGGCGAGCTGTCCGTCGCTGATCTCACCCTCGGCGATCTCCTTCAGGCTGTCGATCCAGGAATAGCCCACGCCGTCGGAGAACTGTTCCTTCTGGCGCCAGAGGATCTCGTCCGGGAGGAGTCCCTCGAACGCCTCGCGCAGGATGTGCTTCTCCATGCGCCCGTCCGCCGGCCGCTTCGACTCGGGGTCGAGCGCCATCGCGACGTCGAGGAACTCGCGGTCGAGGAAGGGGACCCGCGCCTCGACGCCCCACGCCGCCATCGACTTGTTCGCCCGCAGGCAGTCGTACTTGTGGAGCTGGTCGAGCTTGCGGACGGTCTCCTCGTGGAACGCCCGCGCGTCGGGAGCCTTGTGGAAGTAGAGGTAGCCCCCGAACACCTCGTCCGCGCCCTCCCCCGAGAGCACCATCTTGATCCCCATCGCCTTGATGCGGCGTGCCATGAGATACATCGGCGTGGAGGCCCGCACCGTCGTCACGTCGAACGTCTCCAAGTGCCGGATCACGTCGGAGACCGCGTCGAGTCCCTCCTGCGGCGTGTAGACGATCTCGTGGTGCACGGTGCCGATCGCGTCCGCCGCGGCGCGCGCCGCCTCCAGATCCGGGGCCCCCTCGAGTCCGATCGCGAAGGAATGGAGCCGAGGCCACCACGCCTCTTCCGTGTCGTCCGACTCGACCCGGCGGCGGGAGAACTTCATCGCCAGCGCCGAGATGATCGACGAGTCCAGGCCGCCCGAGAGGAGCACGCCGTACGGCACGTCCGACATGAGCTGCCGGTGGACGGCCTGCTCGAGCGAGTCCCGCACGAGGGCGGGGTCCGTCGGCCCCTCCGCCACGGCCTCGTATTCCCGCCACCCCGGCCGGTAGTACGGAACGGGCCGGCCATCGCCCTCGCGGCTATCGAGCATGTGGCCCGGCGGGAAGTCGTGGATCTCCGGGCAGGTGTCGATGAGCGCCTTCATCTCGGAGGCCACGTAAAAGCGCCCCTCCGCGTCGCGACCGGTGTAGAGCGGCATCACGCCAATGGGGTCGCGCGCGATCAGGTAGCGGTCGCGCGCCTCGTCGTAGAGGGCGAAGGCGAAGATTCCGCTCAGCTCGTTGAGCCACTCTGCAGGGTCGTCGGGCCGTCCCTCGTATAGCGCGAGGATGACCTCGCAGTCGGAGCGCGTGCGGAACGGATAGCCGCGCACCGCGCCCCGCTCCAGTTCCGCGTGGTTGTAGATCTCACCGTTGACCGCGAGCACCGCCGTGCGGTCGGGGCCGAACAGGGGCTGAGCCCCGCTCTCGACGTCGACGATAGAGAGCCGCTCGTGGGCAAGGATGGCCCGCTCGCCCGCATAGATGCCGCTCCAGTCCGGCCCGCGGTGTCGCTGGCGTCGCGAAAGGTCGAGCGCCCGGCGGCGGAGGCCCGCCGCGCCGGGTTCGATCTCGAAGATGCCGAGGACGGAACACATGGCCGAAAGCGCCCGCCCTCAGCTTGAGGGGGGCGCGCCGGCCCGGCGGTCGGACGGGCTGCTAGGGGACAAGTCGTTCTGTCCGCGGCTTCACGAGAAACAGTCCCTCGCGCCGGCTCGAGAGGATGATCGTCCCGCTCTCGAAGTACGGATAGACGCTCCACGTCCCGTCGAAGCCGGCCGCGTCCTCGCTCCAGGGCGTGGTGTCGAAGCTTCCTGCCTCCGTCGGGTTCTCGGGGTCGCTGATGTCGAGCACGCGCAGCCCCGCCCGATTGTTCGACATGTAGAGGCGGTCGCCGCGCACGTAGAGGTTGTGGTCCGTGACGCTCGTCGCGCTGTAGTACTCGCGGACGAGGAGGGGATCGTCGAGGTCGCGCAGATCCCACACGAGGGTCCGGGTCCGGTCCACCTGCCCGCTCACCTCGTCGAGTTCGTCGTTGGAGTAGAAGTAGGCGTGATCCTCCGTGAGCCAGCCCTGGTGCGCGTAGGCCACGTTCGGGTACTCCGCCCGCGCCACCGCGACCGGATTCGATTTGTCCGTGACATCCGCGATCGAGATCGCCGTTTCGTTCGCGTTCACGCAGATCTCGCGGCCCGCATAGTCTTCATCCGGTCCGTGGTAGACGACGCACTGGGTGTCGTGCGAGTTCCCGGTGTTGCGGCGACCGGTGTTCGGATGGGCGAAACAGCCGACGAACATAGGATTGAGCGGGTCGTTGATGTCGACGATGTGCGATCCGCCGCCACACGTCTCACCGCCGCCGGATGCGCCCACCAGGTAGGCGAAGCCCGTCTCCTCATTGATCGCGACGTTGTGGACGGAGGCGACGCCTTCGTACAGCGCGGTGGGCTCGAACTCTTGCGGCTCCGTGACGTCGCGCAGCTGTGTGAGGTCGAAAATCTGCATCCCGTGCTGTCCCGCCCCGTCGGCGACGACGAACATGTGGTCCATGAACACCTTCATGTCGCGCCACGTGTTGGACCGGCTCCCCGGCGTCTTGGCGAAGTTGCCGAGATACCGCGGGTTGAACGGATCCGTGACGTCGACGAACGCGATGCCGTCCATGCGGCCCACGAGCGCGTATTCCATCCCCGTCAAAGGATCGGTCCAGCCCCACACGTCGTTGAGGCGGATGCCGCGGGGGGCGCCGAGTTCTTCCCGCGGGATGAAGGAGAGGAGGTCCACGCGGTCGCAGTCGAAGCCCTCGGCGAGCCCCTCCTCGCAATCGATCTGGCCACCCGAGATCGAGGAAAGCCCGACCTGCTCGCTCACGAGCCGGACCAACCCGCTTGACCGGACATCCATGAGCACGGCGGACCCGGCTCCGAAGTCGTCCGCGGGCAGACCCGCGACCACGTGGCGGCTCCCCGCAGCCACCACGCGTCCCACCTGGACCGGTTCCCGACCCGGCATGTCGAACCCGGTTTCAACGGTCCAGCCGTCCTCGGAGCGTTCAAGCCGATACACGAGACCCGTGCCGGCGGCCAGGGGCGCGCCGACCCACGCGACATCGCCGTCCACGGCGAGCGCGGCGCCGAACGCGGTGGGGGCCTCGTTGTCCGGCGCCACGGTCCCTGCGGGCTGCCATTCCCCATCGGCGTTTCTCGCGAACCGGTGGATGGCGCCGAGCCCGGCGTCCTGACCGGCCGCGCCGACCAGCGCCTCGCCGCCGGCGAACGCGACCGCCGACCCGAAGGCGCGACCGCCCTCGCCGTCATCGCCGCCGAGCTGCGCGACGCGCTGCCAGCCCGCGCCCGCCTCGAAGCCGAAGAGGTACGCCTCGCCGCGCCGCTCGTCGACGAGCGGCGCGCCGACCAGCGCGAGGTCGCCGTCGAGTGCGATCGAGGCCCCGAATCCAGCCGGCGCGCCACCCGCAGGCAGATGCGCTTCCTCCTCCCAGCCCCCGTTCACGCGCCGGTAGGCAACGACGACGCCCGTCCCGCCGGGACCGTCCGAGGCGGCCACGAGGAGGTGCGTGTCTCCGGCAGCCAGCGCACGCCCGAACGCCTCCAGGCCCGGCGAGGAGATCTCTGCGGCATGCCGCCATTCGCCCGCCTCGCGCTCGAACACGTGGACGGCGCCCGCCCCTGGCGCGCCCACGAACAGGTGCGGACCGCCGGACGCCAGCGCGGCCCCGAAGCCATCTCGTACCGCCGCCTCCGGCGCGTACAGCGCCTGGACCTCCGTCCAGCGGCCATCCCGGAAGACGCGCACGCTTCCGGGCTCACGCTCGGAGGCAGGCTCCCCCACGAGAACTTCGCCCCCGCCCACGAGCACCGAACTGCCGAATCCCTGCGCGGCGAGCGCCGCGGGACCGACGATCGAGACCAGGACGGTGAAGGCGGCCAACGTGGCGGCCAACGTGGCGGCTGACGATCGGATCTTCATGACTGTGACCATGATCAAGGTCCTCCGGTTTCCAGCGATCCCGCGTACGCGGTGAACAGATCGTTGATGTAGTGGACGTCGCGCCCCTCGCGCGCCAGGTAGCTCGCGGCCACCGCGGCCCGCGCGCCGCTCAGGCAATGTACGAGCAGCGAACTGTTCGACGGCAGCCGGTCGGCGTAGTCGGGCAGCCGAGTATAGGACGCGTTCACCGCTCCGGGCAGGTGCGACGCCGCGTACTCCGATGCGTATCTCACGTCGAGGACATCGCCGGACCCATCTTCCGAGAGCCGGCTCGCCGCGTCGAGGTCGATCTCCGGGATCGCGGCCGCCTCCCCGCCGTCGTCAAAGTACCGTTGGAGCGTTTCGTGCTCCACAAAGCCCCTCACATCGTCGAACCCGATCCGGACCAGACGCCGCACCGCCCAATCGAGATCCGCTTCATCGATGACGAGCGTGACCGCCGCGCCCTCCGGCAGGACCGAGCCCGCCGCCGTGCAGAACGACTTCGTGAGCGGAACGTACACCGAGCCCGGGAGATGCCGCGCCATGAACGCCGACCGGTCCGGCCGCGTGTCGATGATGACATCCCGGGCGTTCGAACCCATCCGGGCGCGGGACGCCGCCTCCCGCGGCGCGACTCGCGGCGGCCGCGGAAGGCCGCCCAGCACCGGGGCCCCGTCACGGTTGTCCCGCTTCATACGGGCGAAGTACATCGGCGGCTCGGGCTGCCCTTCGAGGATGTGGGAGATGAACGCGTCCTCCCCTTTCAGCGCCGCCGCGATCGCCGGGCTGAAGCGTCGTTCGTACCCCACAGTTGTCTCCGGGACCGCCCCGAGCGCCTTCCCGCACGAAGATCCGGCACCGTGGGCCGGCCACACCTGCAGATAATCGGGCAGGTCGAGGAAGCTCCGCACCGAGCCGTACAGCCGGCGCGCGGCGGGCGTCATCGCTCCCGCGACGCGCGTCGCCGTCTCGAGCAGATCCGGCCGCCCGAGATCGCCCACGAAGACGAAGTCCCCCGAAAGGAGGCCCATGGGCTCGTCGGCCCCCGCGCCGCGGTCCGTGACGAGAAACGACAGGTGCTCCGGCGTGTGTCCCGGGGTATGCAGCGCCCGGAACTCGATCTCGCCGATCCGGAAGCCGTCGCCATCCCTGAGCGGCACGTGGTCGCAGGCCCCGTCGCGGGCCCACTCGTACCGCCACTCCGGGCCGCCCTCATCCGAGAGATAAAGCTGGGTCCCGAAGCCTTCGGCGAACTCCCTCGCGCCGGAGAGGAAATCGGCGTGAATGTGCGTCTCGGCCACGGCGACGATCCGCAGGTCTTCGCTCGCCGCCAGATCCACGTAGCGGTCGATGTCGCGCTGCGGATCGAAGAGGATCGCGTCTCCGGTACGCTGGCACCCGATCAGGTACGCGTACTGCGCGAGCGTGTCGTCGAAAACCTGTCGAAAGAACATCTCGTCGAAGCCGCCTCTCGGAGCCCTCTTTCGGGCCGGTCGCCGCTACGGGTCCGCGATGAGCCCCGCCAGCAACGCGACGCGCTCCACGGCCCGGTCGATCCACACGAACTCGTGTCGTGCATGGGCGCCGTCGCCCACGGCCCCCAGCCCGTCGAGCGTCGCTGTGTACTGGCTCGTCAAGTTACCGTCCGAGCCGCCGCCCGCCGATCCCTCCCGGAGTTCGAGGCCGATCTCGTCCGCTACCCGGAGCGCCCGCTCCCAGAGCGCGACGTTGCGCGGAGTCCGCTCCAGCGGCCCCCGGCCCGCCACCTGCGTGACCCTGATCCGCGTCCCCGGCACGGTGGGCTCCAGCCCGAACATCCCCTCGCGGATCCGGTCGGCCTCCGCGGCCGTCCACGCGCGTACGTCCACCTCGCAGTTCGCGCTCGCGGCGACCACGTTGGGACGCGACCCCCCTCCGATCAGGCCCACGTTCACCGTCGTCCCGGCGGCAGCGTCGCCCAGCCGGTCGATCTCCCGGACCGTGTGGGCAAGTTGGAGGATGGCCGACGCACCTTCTTCCGGGGCGAGTCCGGCGTGCGAGCTTCGCCCCCCGACCGCTACGTGGTACTGGCCGATCCCCTTGCGCCGCGTCTTGAGCCGGCCTCGCGGACCCAGCGCGGGTTCGAGCACGAAAGCCCGGGACGCGCCACGCGCCAGGTCGCGTATGAGCGGCTCGGACTCGGGGCTCCCGATCTCTTCGTCCGAGTTGATGACGAAGACGGGTGAGACGCCCGCGTCGAGCCCGACGTCCCGCAGCGCCCGCAGCGCGAACACGCCGATCGCGAGTCCGGTCTTCATGTCGAAGGCGCCGGGGCCCGAGAGGCGCCCGCCGGATACCCGCATGGGCATTTCCCGCAGTGTGCCGATGGGCCACACCGTGTCCATGTGCCCCACGAGAAGCTGTGCCCCGCCCTCCGCGGGCCCATACGCCGCAGCCCGTCCGCCCGCCGCCCCGGGGCCCCGCGCCAGCAGGTGGCCGCCGCTCGCCTGTCCCGGGATGTGCTCCACCTCCAGGCCGATGTCGTCCAGGGTTTCCGTGAGGATCGCGCGGATCCCGCGCTGGGCCTCCGGTTCGGTGGAAGGGGATTCCTCGAGCACGAGTTGGGAGATGAAGTCGACGAACTCGTCGCGCAGTTCGGCCATTCGGCCGCTCACGGCCTGCGCGGGCGTGTTACCGTTCGCGCCGGAGCCGGTCACGCGCCGCCCTCGCCTTCTCCGTCGTCCGCTTGCAGCACGCCCTCGATCAGCGTCCGATGGGCCTGGTATTCGGGGAGATCGGGAATTCCTCCCGCCTCCTCCACCCCGGCCCGGATTCGGTCCCTGAACGCCTCCGCCGTGTCCGCGTCCCCCTCGAAGTCGGCTGCGCGCGCCGCGAGCAGGAGTCCGAGCAGGTGCTCCGGTTCCGCGGCGAGGATCTCATCCGCCATTTCCCGGGCGAGGCCTGACTCTCCCATGAGGAGACGGAGGAGGCCGACGTGGAACCGGGAGTCCGCATCGGTCTCTTCCGGGGGGACGGCGTCGTACGCCTGCAACGCCATGTCGATGAAGAAGGCGGCGCGCTCGAAGTCGCCGCCCTCGTGTTCCCGCATCACGCGCTCGAAGAGCCGGTCCGCGACCCCGCGCGGGCCCATGGCGGCGAGTTCCTCCATGCTCGGCATGCCGGCTCCCGCCGCAGCGCCCCCCGACGGGGCCGGCGCGGCGGCGCCCGGCACCTCGCCCGGGAGCCCGCCGGTCATCGTCATGTCTCCGATCCGCGTCACGCTTCCGCGCTGGACGAGCACCGCGATCATCACCGAGAAGGCCACGAGCGCGAGGCCGGAGAGGACCCACGGGAGCAGGGCCGAGCGCGGCTTGCGCGGCGGAGCGCCCACGGGCGCACCGCATGCCGTGCAGTAGAGCGCATCCTGCCGGAGCGGCGCCTGGCAGACCGGACAGCGCGCGCGCTGAACGAGCGGGGCACCGCACTCTGCGCAGAAATTGCCCGATGCAGGGCTCCCGCAGCGCGGGCACGGCACAGCCCCGCTCATTGGGACCGGTAGGCCCGGTCGCCGAGCCCCATGGTCGTTTCGTGCTCTTCGCCGTCGGCCAGATGGCGCGGCGGCCGCACACATGTCCTCACGTTGCTGTTCCCCGTCTTCAGCGTCGACTTCGGGTTTGCTGTCGGCTCTGTTCGATGATGGGCGCGCAAGCTCGCCGCGCAACGACGGGATGTCCACCTGCCCGGCCGGAAACGAACCGGCGCGGAACCCGATCGACGCTTCCCGTGGCAGGGTTGGCGCGGAGGGTGCATCTTGCGGGGCATTCTGCCGGATGGTCTTCGAAGGCGAGGGAACGTTGAGACGGAAACTCTGGATGCTGGCGGGGCTCGGGGCGATCGCCGTGGCGATCACGGTGCTCGCGGCGGGCGGGTTGAACGAGAACATGGTGTTCTTCCTCACGCCCGCGGAGCTCGAGGCCCGCGGAGTCGAGGTCGTGGATCAGCCGATTCGGCTCGGGGGCCAGGTCAAGCCGGGGAGCGTGGACTGGAACCCGGAGGCCGCCGAACTGCGCTTCGTCATCGGCGAAGGGGAGATCGAGATCTCCGTCGAGAGCACGGGTGCGCCCCCCGCCATGTTCCAGCCGGGGATGGGCGTCGTCGTCGAGGGGGCCTACGGGGAGGATCACGTCTTCCGTGCGACGAACCTGATGGTTAAACACTCGAACGAGTACGCCCCTCCGGAGCACGCGGGCGACGCGGGCCAGGTCTACAAGTCCCTCCTCGAAAACTCCTGAGACCTGGTGATGACCCGGTGAAGCCGCACGGGGCCGCCGTATGCTGAGCACGCTCGGCTACGCGTCCGTCATCGCGGCGCTCCTGGCTGCCGCGGTGGCCACGGCCGCCGGCGGCTGGGCCGGGCTGTCCCGCTCCGGCGGCGAGGTGTCCGCGGCGCTGGGCCGCCGCGCCGCCTACTTTGCCTTTTTTGCGATGTTCGGCGGCATGCTCGTGATGGAGATCGCCCTCCTCACGCACGACTTCAGCGTCGAGTACGTGGCGCGCGTGGGGAGCCGCGAGACGCCGACCTACTACACCGCGATCTCGCTCTGGAGCAGTCTCGAGGGATCGATCCTCTTCTGGGGCTGGATCCTCGCCGGCTACGGCGCGCTCTTCGCCTTCACCCGGCGCCGGGAGTTCGGGGCGCTGCGGGCGGCCGGGGAACCGCTGACCGCGCTCGGCGGCGGACTCGCACACGGCCTCCGCACCACCCCGCTCGTCATCGGCGTCATCGGCGTCGTCCAGCTCTTCTTCTTCGGACTCCTGGCGGGGGCGGCGAACCCGTTCGGCATCGTGGACCCGGCGCCGGCGAACGGCCCCGGACCCAATCCCCTCCTCCAGAATCACCCGCTCATGGGCCTGCACCCGCCCATGCTCTACTTCGGGTTCGTGGGGATGACGGTCCCCTTCGCCTTCGCGATCGCGGCGCTGCTCCGGGGGAACGTCGAGGCGCGCTGGCTCCGGGACGCACGCCGCTGGATGGTCGCGGCGTGGGCCTTCCTCACGATGGGGATCATCGGCGGCGGCTGGTGGTCCTACGAGGTCCTGGGCTGGGGCGGCGCGTGGGCGTGGGATCCGGTGGAGAACGCCTCCTTCCTCCCCTGGCTAACGGCGACCGCCTTCCTGCACTCCGCGATGGTCCAGGAGCGGCGGGGGATGCTGAAGACGTGGAACCTCACGCTGATGATCGGGACGTTCCTCCTCACCCTGTTCGGGACGTTTCTCACCCGGTCGGGCGTCATCGACTCCGTGCACGCCTTCACGGAGGGCGTCATCGGGCCCGTGTTCCTCGCCTTCATCGCCGTCGTGGCGATCGCGTCGCTCGCGCTCATCGGCTGGCGGGGCAACCGGCTGCGGGCGCCGGGGCAGGTGGAGAGCCCCGCCTCGCGCGAATCCGCCTTCATCCTCAACAACCTCCTCCTCGTCGGGTTCACCTTCACGGTCCTCCTGGGCACGATGTGGCCGCTCGTCGTGGAGGCGCTCAGGGGGGACCGGATCAGCGTGGGGCCGCCGTATTTCGACCAGGTCGCGAGTCCGATCGGGCTGGCGCTCATCTTCCTGATGGGGGTGGGGCCGGCGCTCCCGTGGCGGCGCGCGGGGCGGAAGCATCTGGAGCGGTCGTTCGCGTGGCCGGCCATCATCGGCGCCGCGGCCGGGCTCATCGCCTTCACGCTCGGCATCGGATACTTCCTCCCCATCCTCACGATCGCCTTCGCCGCCTTCGTGCTCACGACGATCGCGGAGGAGTTCCGGAAGGGGATCGCCGCGCGGAGGAGGATCGCGGAACGGTCGTATCTCGGGGCGCTACGGGATCTCTTTTCGCGCACGGGCCAGCGCTACGGCGGCTACGTCGTGCACGTCGGCGTCATCGTCATTGCGCTCGCGATCTCCGTCTCGTGGACGTGGAAGAGCGAACGGGAGATGACGCTCCGGCCCGGAGAGCGGCTCGCGATCAAGGACTACGAGGTGGAGCTCATCGAGGTGTGGGCGAGCGAGGAACCGCACCGCTTCGTCATCGGGGCAACCTTCGCGGCCTACCGCGATGGACGGGGGATCGGGGAGGAACGGCCCCGAATCAACTTCTACAAGGCCACGGGACAGAACATTGCGACACCCGCCGTGAAGAGTTCGCTCACGAGCGATCTCTATCTCACGCTGATGGCGGTGGACCCGGAGGGCGGGGACCACGCGACGGTACGGGCGATCGTGAACCCGGGGATCGTATGGCTCTGGATCGGGGGGATGATCATGGGCGTGGGCGCCCTGATCGCGATCTGGCCGTGGGGCCGCAGCCGGGTGCGGGCCGCGGGGGCCGAACTGCTCGCCGATCCGGCGGCCGCGGCATGAGGGGCTGGTGGCGGTGGGCCCTGCCCGCGGCGGCCCTGCCCGTCCTGGCGCTCCTCTACTGGGGGCTGGGGCAGGACCAGCGGCGGCTTCCCTCCGCCCTCGAGGGACGCGAGGCGCCCGCGTTCCGGCTCGCGAACCTCTACAGTCCGAGCGATTCGGTGAGCCTGAGCGACTTCGAGGGCAAGGTGGTCGTGCTCAACTACTGGGCTTCGTGGTGCATCCCGTGCATCAGCGAACACCCGGTGCTCGTCCGGATGCGCGAGACGTACGACCCGGAGGAGGTCGCGCTGATCGGCGTCCTTTTCCAGGACACGCCGGAGAACGGGATGCGCTTCATCGAGGAACTGGGCGGGGAGTGGCCGCTCGTCACGGATCCGGGGAGCCTGACCGCGATCGAATACGGCGTGTACGGGGTGCCCGAGACGTATTTCATCGGTGCCGACGGCGTCGTCGCGCTGCGGCACGATCTCGCGGTGACGTGGGACCTCGTCGAGCGGAACGTGGACTCGCTGCTCGTCGCCCGGCGCAGCGGCATCGGGGCGGGAAGCTGATGCGTCTCGCATACGCCGCGGCCATGCTCGCCGTGACCGGGATGGCCTCTGGAGCGGCGTCCTCCGCCGCCCAGACCGTCGACGGGGCCCTCGACGGTGTCGAACGCCCGGCCGCCCCGGGGGACCCGATCCGCAGCGCCCAAATCGACCAGCAAACGGCGGAGATCGGCGCCACGCTTCGCTGCCCCATCTGCCGCCAGCAGTCCGTCGCGGAGTCCTCGTCCCGTATCGCGCGCGAAATGCAGGATGTGATCCGCACGATGCTCATGGAGGGCCGCACCCACGCGGAGATCGAGGCCTACTTCGTGGAGGCGTACGGCCCCTGGATCCTCCTCAAGCCCCGGGCCGAGGGGATGAACCTCTTCGTCTACGCCGGGCCCGGTCTGGCCTTCCTGCTCGGCGGGTTAGTCGTCGCGCGCCGCATCCGGCGAGGCCGGAGTCGTGACGAGGAAGCGCACGAGGAGCCCGCAACGCCGGACCACCTGCGGAAGGCCGACCGCCGCTGGATCGAGGCTGCGATCAAGGAATCCTGAGACGGCTCAAGCCTCCAGTTGCTGGCGCAGGACGGTCTGGAGGATGCCGCCGTTGCGGTAGTAGTTCACCTCGACCTCCGTATCCAGCCGCGCGATGGCCTCGAAGCGCACCTCCGATCCGTCGTCGGAGACCGCGATCACCGGGATCGGGTCCTTCGGCCGCAGCCCGTCCGCGATCCCCTCGATGCGGAAGGTCTCGTTGCCGGTGAGTCCCAGCGTCTCGGCCGTCTCCCCTTCCCGGAACTGAAGGGGCAGGATCCCCATCCCGATGAGGTTCGAACGGTGGATGCGCTCGTAGCTCACGGCGATGACGGCCTGCACGCCCTGCAGGAAGGGGCCCTTGGCCGCCCAATCGCGGCTCGACCCGGATCCGTAGAGCGCGCCGCCGATGACGATGGTGGGCGTCCCCTCCTCCCGGTAGCGCGTCGCCGCATCGAAGATCGTCATCTGCTCGCCGCTCGGAACGTGGCGCGTGAAGCCGCCCTCCACCCCCGGCACCATCAGGTTCCGCAGCCGGATGTTCGCGAACGTCCCCCGCATCATCACTTCGTGGTTTCCGCGGCGGGCCCCGTATGAGTTGAAGTCGCGGAGCGCGACGCCGTGCGCCCTCAGGTAGTCCGCGGCCGGCGACGTCGGCGCGATCCCCCCGGCGGGCGAGATGTGGTCCGTGGTCACCGCGTCGCCGAGGAGGGCGAGACAGCGGGCTCCCTCGATGTCCGCAGGGGCGGCGGCCTCCTTCGACATCCCGGCGAAGAAGGTCGGCTGGCGCACGTAGGTCGAGGCCTCATCCCACGCGAAGCGGTCGCCCACGGGGATCTCCAGCGCGTTCCAGCGCTCGTCGCCGGCGTACACCTCCGCGTACTTGGCCCGGAACATCTCCGTCTTCACGGCGGTGCGGACGGCTTCGTTGATCTCGTCCTGGCTCGGCCAGATGTCGCGCAGGAAGATCTCCTCGCCCCGGTCGTTCGTCCCCAGCGGCTCGCTGTACAGGTCGATGTCCATCCGGCCCGCGAGCGCGTACGCGACGACGAGGGGGGGCGAGGCGAGGTAGTTGGCTCGCGAATCGGGACTGATGCGGCCCTCGAAGTTCCGGTTCCCGGAGAGGACGGAGCAGGCGACGAGATCGTTCTCCCGGATCGCGCCCGAGATCTCGGCCGGGAGCGGTCCGGTGTTCCCGATGCAGGTCGTGCAGCCGTAGCCGACGACGTGGAAGCCGAGCTGCTCGAAGTACGGCATGAGGCCGGCTTCATTGAGGTATTCCGTCACGACCATCGAGCCGGGAGCGAGACTCGTCTTCACCCACGGACGCTGCCTGAGTCCCGACTCGACGGCCTTCCGGGCCAGGAGGCCCGCTCCGACCATGACGGACGGATTCGACGTGTTCGTGCAACTCGTGATCGCGGCGATGACCACCGAACCGTCGTGAAGGGAGAACTCGTGCGACTCGCCCTGTTCGTTCGTCAGGCGCACGGCGACGCCGGCCGGCGCTTCGGCCACCGCCACGCCGCCGTCCCCCGTATCGCCGGACCAGCCCGTCATCTGCGTGAGGCCGCCGCCCCCGGCGCCCGGCCCCTTCAGCCCGTCGAGCGCCTCCAGGAAGCGCGGCTTGCTCTCCGACAGCGGCACGCGCTGCTGCGGCAGCTTCGGGCCCGCGATCGCCGGTTCCACCGTGGAGAGGTCCAGCTCCACGTGGTCGCTGTATTCCGCCGGCGGCGTGTCCGCATCGTGGAAGAGGCTCTGGGCCCGCGCGTAGGCCTCAACGAGCGCCACCTGCTCGCCGGAGCGGCCCGTGAAGCGAAGGTACGCGAGCGTCTCCGCGTCGATGGGGAAGATCGCGCAGGTGGAGCCGAACTCGGGGGACATGTTGCCGAGCGTCGCCCGGTCCGCGAGCGACAGGCCGGCGAGGCCCGGTCCGTAGAACTCGACGAATTTGCCGACGACGCCGGCGCTGCGGAGAACCTCTGTCACCCGCAGGACGAGGTCCGTCGCGGTGGCGCCGTCCGGGAGCCGGCCGCGGAGCCGGAAACCGAGCACGCGCGGGACGAGCATGGAGAGCGCCTGCCCCAGCATCGCCGCCTCCGCCTCGATGCCGCCCACGCCCCATCCGAGGACGCCGAGGCCGTTCACCATCGTCGTATGGCTGTCCGTGCCGACGACGGTGTCGGGATAGGCCGCGCGCTCGCCTCCCGTCGCGTCGTCGAACACGACCCGGGCCAGGTACTCGAGGTTCACCTGGTGCACGATCCCCGTCCCGGGCGGGACGACCTTGAAGTTGTCGAACGCCGTCTGGCCCCAGCGGAGGAAGGCGTAGCGCTCGTGGTTCCGCTCGAATTCCCGCTCCGCGTTGATGAGGAACGACCGCGCGGAGCCGAACGAGTCCACCTGCACGGAGTGGTCGATGACGAGTTCGCACGGCATCAGCGGGTTGATCGAGGCGGGGTCGCCGCCCAGTTCCGCCATTGCGTCGCGCATCGCGGCCAGATCCACGACGGCGGGCACGCCGGTGAAGTCCTGGAGGAGCACGCGCGCGGGCCGGAAGGAGAGTTCCCGCCCCGGCGTGGCCTGCGCATCCCAACCCGCGATGGCGGCGATGTCCTCCGCCGTCACCGACTGTCCGTCCTCGTGCCGGACCAGGTTCTCCAGCACGATCTTGATCGAGAACGGAAGACGCGACAGGTCGCTCGCGGTGGCGGAGGCGACGGCTCGCAGATCGCGGATCGCGACGGGGCCGCCGTGAGCGTCCAGTGAAGCGCGGGCGCCGAACGAATCGAGCTGCGGAAGGTTGGACATGGTGGACCTCATCGAGACCGCGAAGGGTTTGTTCCTCTGTGGGCAACGTATCGAACCCGAGGCCTCGGATCGACCGGAGAGCGGGGCGTCAGGTTGAACATGAATGTACTTGCGAATAAACTCTGATGCCGGTCGGTTGCCCCGCGATGGACCGGCCCTGGCGACGCGGACGGCCACCGACGCAGGCAAGGAGAGGGTATTGTCCGGAAGTCGAAAAGGGACGGAGCCTTCCGACGGACCGCCGGTCCCGGACCACGATCCGGCCCGGGAGGCGCCGCCGCCGAGCGGACTCCTGACGCGCCGCTCCGCAATCCGCGCCGGGCTCGCGGGTCTGCTCGGCGCGCCCTTCGCCACATCGCTCGGCGCCTCCACCCGACCGCTCGCTCCGGGACTGCGCTGGAGCGGCAAGCAGGGCGCACAGCCCGACGACGAGATCCTCCTCGGGGTGTCCGCGGCCTTCTCCGGACCATCCCGGGGACTGGGCACCGAACTGTATCGCGGGGCGATGTCCTGTTTCGGGCAGGTCAACGAGCAGGGCGGCGTCAACGGCCGGCGGATCGTCCCCAAGCTCTACGACGACGGCTACCAGCCCGATCCGTGCGTGGAGAACACGCTCAAGCTGATGCTGGAGGACGAGGTCTTCCTGCTGTTCGGCTACGTCGGCACGCCGACCGTTACCCGCGTCCTGCCGCTTCTGAAGAAGTTCCAGGACCAGCAGATGTACATCTTCTTCCCCTTCACGGGCGCCCAGCCGCAACGTGAGCCGCCGTACGGGGAGTTCGCCTTCAACCTGCGCGCCTCCTACGGCCAGGAGACGGCGGGGCTCGTCGACAACTTCGTCCGCATCGGACGCCGCCGAATCGCGGTCTTCTACCAGGCCGACGCCTACGGCCGCAGCGGCTGGGCCGGCGTGAGGGCGGCGCTGGCCCGGCACGGAGAGACGATCACCGGCGAGGCGACGTACCGGCGGGGCACCCAGTTCACGAGCGTGATGCGGCCGCAGGTCGAGATTCTGCAGGAGGCCGCCCCGGACGCCGTGATCTGCGTCGGCGCCTACGCCGCATGCGCCGCCTTCGCCCGCGACGCGATGGATCTGGGCCTGCACGTGCCCATTGCCAACCTCTCCTTCGTGGGAAGCGAGAACCTGCTGGCCCTCCTCATGGACGCGAGCAGTGATGAGCCGGCGTACTACACGCCGTGGCTCGTGAACTCGCAGGTCGTGCCCAGCTACGAGGACACATCGATTCCGGCCGTGCCCGAGTACCGCGACCTGATGACGCGCTACAACCCGCAGGTGCCCGAGGAACTCGTGGTGGAACCCTACGACCCGTTCCCGTACAGCTTCACGAGCCTCGAAGGATACCTGGACGCGAAACTGCTCACGGAAATCCTCGGTCGGATCGACGGCACCCCTGAGCGCGGCAAGCTGAACGACGCCGTGTTCTCCGTGCGCAACTACGATCTGGGGATCGGCGAACGGGTATCGTTCGGGCCCGACCGGCGTCAGGGACTCCAGAGCGTCTACTACACCGTCGTGGAGGACGGCCGTTTCGTGACCCTCAGCGACTGGGAAGCCAAGTTCGGCCTGGGCGCGACCACGAGCGACGGGGCCCCGTGACGCAGCCGGAGCAGCAGGCGATCCGGATCAAGAGGCTCTTCCGGAAGACGCGCTTCGGCATCTTCGTCCTCTTCGGCGCCATCGTATTCGCCACCTCCACGCTCTCGATCCGCACGGTCTCCAGCCAGCTGCAGGAGGAATACGAGAGCAACAGCGCGAACATCGCCAAGAACATCGCCGACTCCAGCGTCGACATCCTTCTCAACCGCAACCTCGCCACGCTGCAGTCGCTCATCGACCAGTTCGTCGAGATCCAGAGCATCCGGTACATCTATATCACGAGCGACACCGGCGAGATCCTGACCCACACGTTCGTGCCCGGCGTCCCCGAGGTGATCCGCAACGGCGACCCGCACGCGACCGAGCCGATCGAACGCAGCCTGCCGGGGATGGGCGATTTCGTGGAGGTCGGGAGTCCGATCCTGGCCGGTCAGGCCGGCACGGTGCATGTGGGGATGGACCTCGACCTTGTGCGGCTCAAGATCCAGCGTGCCACGGGACAGCAGATCGCCCTCATCTGCATCATCCTCATCGTCGGCGTCCTCGGTTCGATCTGGTTCGTGAAGCTCGCCGTCACACCGCTCGAGGAACTGCTCTCCTACGTTGTGGGGCTGGCCCGCCGGGATGCCGATTCGCTGAACGACGCGAGAGTCCTGGCGCGCGACGACGAGATCGGGGAGATGGCGCGCCTGATGCTGCACGCCGTGAAGGGTGAAACGACGCCGGGAGCGGACTGAGGTGTCCGCCGAGGGGTGGAAGGCGCCCCGCGTAGCGATCGCCTTCTTCTGCACGGTGCTGCAGGTCTGCTTCGGTACCGTCTACGCCTGGAGCTTCTTCCAGACGATGCTCGTCCGGCAGGCGGGCTGGACGTTCACGCAGGGGTCGCTCGCCTTCTGCATCGCGATCTTCTCGCTGGGGACGGCCGCGGCCTGGGCCGGCCAGTTGCTGCCCAAGGTGGGTCCCCGGCGACTCGCCCTCATCGGAAGCACGCTGTTCGCGGGCGGCTACATCATCGCGAGCTTCGCGCTCAGAATCGACTCGATCCTCCTCTTCTACGCCGGATACGGGCTCATCGGGGGCATCGGCATCGGACTCGGGTACGTGACCCCGGTAACCACGGCCGCGAAGTGGTTCCCGGACCGGAAGGGGCTCGTCACGGGCATCGTCGTCATGGGCTTCGGCATCGGCGCGCTCATCCTCAGCAAGGGTCTCGCACCGCTGCTGGTGCTGCAGACGGAGGGGGATCTCCCGCAGATCTTCCTGTGGCTGGGGATCGTCTTCGCCTGCATCCTGATCCCCAGCAGTTTCGTTATCGACGACCCGCCGGCCGCCCAGGTCGCGCCGTGGAAACAGCCGGCGAAGGTGGGCCAGTACCTGAAGTCCAGCCAGTTCGTCATCATCTGGATCGTTTTCTTCTTCAACATCGCTGCGGGCATCTCGGTCATCAGCTTCCAGTCCGAACTCCTGCAGGAGGTCTGGGGGCTGGCCGATCCCTCGGTCGAACCCGCGGTGCTGGCGGAATACGGGGCGACGCTCATCGCGGCGAGTTCCGTGTGCAACGGACTCGGGCGCATCCTGTGGGCCTGGCTCTCCGACCGTATCGGGCGCGTCGGCGTGTTCCGGATCCTGCTCGCGAGCCAGATGGTCGTGTTCGGCATCCTCATGACCGAGTCCAATCCGTGGATCTTCTCCGCGCTCGTGTGCTACGTGCTGCTCTGCTTCGGCGGAGGGTTCGCGACCATGCCCTCGTTCATCCTCGAGGTGTACGGCCCCGGGAACATGTCGAAAGTGTACGGCGCGATCCTCACCGCCTGGGCCGCGGCGGGCATCTGCGGCCCGCTGTACGTCGGATACCTCAAGGACTCCTATCCGGACCGAGCGGTGATGTACTGCTTCCTCATCGGGATCCTCATGCTCGGCGCGGGCTACCTGTTCTCGTACCTGCTCGACGACGACCGCGTGAGCCTGGGCCGCCCGACCGTAAGAAAGACGCTGGAGCGCTACGGAATCCCCGTCCCCGACCAGCCCTGACCCGTGAGCAGGGGATCGGCGGCCTGCGTCGCCGCCCTGACGACGGCGTTGTCGCTCTGCGCCTCCTGTGACTCGCCCCCGACTCCCCTGCCCCCTCCGGGCATCGCGTGGGCGCCGGTCGAACCCGTGCAGGGTCACCTCTTTGTCGTCGGCGTAGACGCTCCCTCCGGGTCGGGCGTGATCTCCGCCGCAGGCGAGGTGGGCGGCGAGGCGCTGCACTTCCGGCGCGTCGGACCGGTGCTCGAGAGTCTGGCGGCAGTCCCGATTACGACGGTGGACACGCTCGACGGGTGGGTGCGGGCGGACTATGCGGACGGCCGCTCCCGGACCGACTCGCTCCGCATCCCCGTGCGGGCGGGCGAATACGAGCATGAGCGGCTCACGGTGGCGCCGCGCTTCGGGTCGCCGCCGAACGAGGAGGACCGGGCGCGGCTGGCGAGCGATCGGGAGAAGGCCGCCCGGGCCTCGCGCGAAGCGCACGCCATGCCGCGCATGTGGAGCACGGTGCGGATCCCGCGCGAATCCCGCGTGACGAGCGGCTTCGGCACGGGCCGTGAGTTCAACGGACAGATCACGAGCCGCCACATGGGACTCGACCTGGCCGGTGCCCGCGGCGCGATCGTGACGGCGGCCGCTGAGGGCGTCGTGGTGATCGTCGACGGCTTTCTGCTCGGAGGGAACGTCGTCTACCTAAATCACGGCGGCGGCCTGCTCACCGGCTATTTCCACCTGAGCGAGCAACTGGTGTCCGTCGGCGACACGGTGACGGCCGGGACGCCCATCGGGAGGATCGGGTCCACCGGCCGCGTGACCGGCCCCCACCTGCACTGGGTCGTGCGCTACGGGGGCACGAGCGTGGATCCGCGCAGTCTGCTCGCGCTCCCGGGGATCAGATCCATCCCGGAATGATCGCCTTCCGCCCCGGCGGATAGTCCTCGAACCGTTCCCGGTACCAGCGGTGGTGGCTGAGCGCCCTCGGGACGAGGTTCGCCGCGGTGAACAGGAAGAAGGCGAGTCCGGCCAGCGACCACGTCGCGAGCGCCCAGCCGGCCCATTCCATTACTTCTCCCAGGTAGTTGGGACACGAGACGTAGCGGAACCCCCCGCCGCGGGGGATCGAATAGCCGGTCTCTCCGGGCTTCCGCAGCTTCAGCAGGGTGTTGTCGGAGTGCAGGTTCAGGGCGAAGCCGGCCGCGAAGACGGACAGGCCGGCCAGGAACCGCGGGTCTCCCAGCCACTGCGGATCGTACCGTCCGATCTCTGAGACCCAGCGTGCGTTTATATACGCGTTGACGATATTGAAGGCGAAACCGGAGACGGCCACGACCGCCGGCATGCGCTTCCCCCTGGTCCGGGTGCGGAGGGGGTAGATGAATGTCCGATTCAGATAGTGGCACTGCCAGATGCCGAGAAAGACGAGCGGCACCGCGCCGCCGGCCGACGGTCCCGCGAAATAGACCCACGCAAAGAAGATCGGCGCGGGCAGTTCCATCACAATCCACCCAACGCGATCCGGGAGGCCCGGCCCCCAGCGCCGCCCGGAATAGTGGCGGCCGTAGGGAACCTTCAGGCGAAGCAGCCCGATGAACGTGAGAGGAGCGAGGGCAAAGAGGGTCCATACCAGCGCACTGTGGAGCGCAATGCCACCCGGTGCGGTCATCATCGGCGGCGTCCGGCGCGTGTCGACACGGTTCTAGAACGAGACGACGGAGCCGAGACCGAGGTCCTCCGCCCGCCTCAGGGCCGCTTCCGCGATCGCGACGTCCTGCGCGGCATTCCCGACCGACTTGAAGAGGGTGAAATCGCGGTCGCCGCGCCCGCCCGGAGCCTGGCCGTTGACGATCTCGCCGAGTTCGGCATCGATCACGTCCCGCCCGACGATCCCCTTCTCCACCGGGATGATGAGGTCGCCGGCCTCCTCCCATATCGCTTCGCGCTGGTCCACGATCACGCGGGCGCGGGTGACGATCTCCTCGGGTATCTCGCGGGTGTGAGGCTGAAAGGCGCCGATCGCGTTGAGGTGGGCTCCGGGCTCAAGAAGTTCGGGGGAGAAGACGGGCGTCTCGCTCGTGGTAGCGGTCACGACGAGGCGCGCGCCATCGAGGGCCTCGGCCGGGGTCGCGGCGGCGCGGATCCGGGGCGGAGCCCCCCCTTCGGGCGGCACCAGCGCTGCGGCGCGCGCGGTGAGCGCGGCGGCCAGCTCCCCGGCCCCTTCGGGGGGGACGGAGACGATCCGGATCTCGCGCAGCGGCCGGGAGGCGGCGAGCAGTTCAATGTGCGCCCGGCCCTGGGCGCCGGCCCCGAACACGGCGAGCACATCCGCCGCGGGGTCGGCCAGCAGCTCCGTGGCCAGCCCGCTGCCCGCCGCCGTCCGGATCTCCGTCAGCGAGGTGCCGTCGAGGAGAGCGCGGGTGCGTCCCGACTCCGCGTCGAGCAGGATGACCGCCCCCTGGATCGGGGGTTGACCGGCGGAGACGTTCCCTGGGAAGACCGAGACGATCTTGGCCCCGAGCCCCCGGGAGCCGTCGAGGAAGGCGGGCATGAGGAGGGTGATCCCGCGCCGGCTCTCGAGATGCCCCCGCACGGGCACCACCGCCTGACCGCCGGACAGTTCCGCGAACGCGACCCGCATCGCATCCACAGCCGCTGCCGCGTCCACAGCGCGTTCGATGTCGACTCTCGAGAGAACCCGGATCTCCACTCGTTCAGCCTCCCGTACTGTCGGCGCCGGCGCGGCGCTCCTGGACGGCGGATCGCAGCATTGCGACCGCGGCATAGAGGACGACGACCACGACGAGCCAGCGCATGGCGTTCAGGGGAAGCGAGCGGACGATGAGCGCGGCGATCAGCACGGCGGGGATACCCCCGATCGCCAGGCCGAGCGCCGCGCGGAGTCCGTAGCGTCCCGCCTTCAGGAAACGCAGGCCCGCGACCGGCATGAGGAAGGCGGACGCGCCCATCATGATGGGAAAGGCGACGGCCGGGTTCAGCCCCATGAGGCTGACGACGATCATCGTCGGGGCGTAGATCCCGATCCCGATCGTCATCAGCGCCCCGAGGACGAAGAGGCAGCCCGCCGCGAGGGCGAGCGATCCGCCGGACAGGCCGGACGCCGCTCCTCCCACGGCCGCGATCCCGAAGATCGCCATGAGGAAGGTGGCGGCGGCGATGAGGAGCGCGATCCCCATCCCGATCTGGATCCGGTACCGGGGCAGGCGTGCCACGATCCCCGCGCCCAGCCAGGCCCCGAGGACGGCAGCTGCGATGAGGACGAAGAGCGTCGTCGGTTCCACGCTGATGATCGCGATGAAGATGAAGGCCTGGATCACGACCGGCGGCGTGTGTCCGATCATCATCGTGCCCGGGATCTCCTCGTCGGGCACGACCTTCTTCAGCTTGAACAGCGAGGTCGTCGGGGCGAAGGAGCCGATGCCGAGCGTGTCGAAGAAGTTCGTCCCGAAGCCCACCAGGAGTTCGAATACGCTGGGGCGGCCCCGCCAGCCGTCACGCTCCCGTCCGGCCCGCGTGGCCGCGGCGGCGGCGCGCACCCACGCCACGAGCAGCCCGGCCGTGAAGATCGCCAGGACGGAGAACAGGTAGAGGCGCGGATCGCTCAGGTCAGGCACCCTGTTCGACGCTCCTTGTTGAGGTCAGCGCGGCGGCGGGTCCTCGGACAGCGCCCGGTAGTACGCCTCCACGAGTTCTCGGTATTCCTCCGGTACGTCGTCCGATCCGGAAAGGAAAAAGCGCTCGATCTGCGACCCCAGTTCACGGCGGAGGGCGAACTCGAAGTCCTTCAGGCCCCGCAGCACGTCCGCCTGGAGCCGGGCCAGCTCCTCGGGATCGTCAAAGTCCTCCATGGTCCGCAGGCGGTCGAGTCCGGCGATGGCGTCGTCGAGGTCGCCCACATCGACGCCCTCCTGGCCCAGTTCGTCGCGCAGGCGGCGGGCGTCCTGCCCCCGCTGGCGGAATTCCCGCTGGAACTGCCGGACGTCTTCCGGCGACAACCACGGTCCGCCGCCTCCGCCGCCGCCCCCGCCGGGCGCGAATCCCTGGCCGCCGCGGGGGGTCTGACCGGGCTCGCCCGGCTGTCCGCCACGACCTCCCTGGCCCTGTCCCTCGCCCTGCTGCTGGCCGCCCTGTCCCTCACCCTGCTGCTGGCCACCTTCCTGCCCGTCTTGCTGGCCCTGGCCGCCCTGCTGTTGGCCTTGGCCCTCCTGTCCCTCACCCTGTTGCTCGCCCTCGCCCTGCTGTTGGCCCTGGCCCTCCTGCCCTTCCTGCCCCTGTTGCAGGCGTTCCTGGAGCGACTCGAGGCCGCGGACGAGGTCGCGCGTCTCGTCCAGTTGCCGGCCGAGGCGGCGCGGGTCCGACTCGCTCAGCGCATCCCGCGCGGCCTGGACCCGCGCCCGCACGTTCTCCGCGTCCCGGGTGATCTGTTCCTCGAAGTTCCGCACATAGTCCTCTGACTGGGTGCCGAGGACGCCTCGCGAGAAGAGAAGTTTGTCCCTCAGCCGGCTCTCGCGGATCTCGCCGGCGGCTTCCATCAGGTGGCGCGCAGCGTCCGGCTGATCCGCACGCGCCTCGCGCGACAGGCGATCCAGGTCGGTCTCCAACTGGTCCACCTCGCGGGCGAGTTCGGCCTTGCGCTCGCGCAGCCCGGTCACGCGCTCGCCGTCGCCGCCCGTCGGATCCTCGTTCACATCGCTCTGCAGTTCCCGCTGACGCTCCGCGATCCGCTCGGCCCTCCGCGCGGCGTCCTCGACCTCCCGTTCCACAGCCGCGACCTGTCGGTTCTCAAGCAGACGGCGTGCATCGCGCAGCCGGTCGAGGGCGTTCGACGCCTCCGCCTGTCCCTGCCCCCGGCGACCCTGCGCCTGGGCCCGCCGCATCTCGTCCGCCGCCTCCTGCAGCCGGCGCGCGGACTCCTCGACGTCCGCCCGATCGCCCTCGCGGCCCAGGCGCTGCAGTTGCCGGGCCAGCTCCTCCGTCTCCTGGATCATCCGCTGTTGCTGGCCCTGGCCTCCGCCCGCGGCGCCTCGCGGCTGCGCGGCCGCGCGCTCGTTCATCTGCTGCTGGCGTCTCGCGAGTTCCTCGAGCTTCTGCAGCGCCTCGTCCACCTCCTGATCCTGTTGCTGCTGCTGGCCCCGCTGGACGGTCTCGTACTGGTTCCGCAGGCGGTCCAGCTCCAGCTCGAACAGGTCCGCGAGCTCCTCGGCCCCTGCCCCGACGCTTCCCGGCGTACCGCCGCCGCCACCGCCGCCCTGCTGCACCTGGACGTCGCGGAACGCGGCTTCGGCGCGCTGCAGGTGCTGGAGCGAGCGCTGTTCGGGCGCGAGCGCTTCCTTGAGCTGCCGCTCCCCCAGTCTCGTCTCCGCTTCCAGCATCGCGGGGGGCGCCTGCGGGAGTTCCCTGAACACCGTCTCGAGCGACGGATCGCCCGCCACGCCGCGCTGCTGCATCTGCGCGATCAGCTCTTCCACCTGCTGTCGCAGTCGTCCCTGCAACAGCGTGAGCGTGGCGAGGTTCTCCGACATCTCCTCTTCTTCGAAATCGTTGCCGTCGCGATCCAGGCGGAAGGTCGCCGCGACGATCTGCCGCTGCTGTTCGGACAGTTCGCCGCCCATGCCGGCCCCGCCGCCTCCGCCGCCGCCCCCTCCCCCACCCTGCTCGGCCTGGCGGAAGTTCCGGTCGAAGGGACGGATCTCGACGAAGTAGATGTCCGAGCTTTCGACCCCGCCGCCGGGGCCGCCGGAGCGCAGATCCGCCGCGCGCGCGTAGTACGAGAGGACGTCGCCCGGCTCGAGCCCGAACTCTTCGAGGAAGAAGGTGTGTCCACCGGAGAGCTGCGTTGTGCCGCCGCGGTTCGTGCCGTGTAGAACGCGCGACGATTCCTCCCCGCCGTTCACCGAGTAGAGAAGTTCGACCCGCCCGAGCCCGAAGTCGTCCTCCGCTTCGACCTCCACGTACAGTTCCTCGATCGGCGAGAGGCGGGTATCCCGTCCCGGCTCGGAGATCCGCACCCCCGGGGGCTGGTCGTCGAGCGGTTCGACGAGGTAGTCGGGGGAGCCGATGACGAAGCGGTTGCCCGGACCCATGAACTCGATGCGGTAGAAGGTCTCGCCGGTCACCGTGAAGCTCGTCTCGAACGCGCCGTCCACGGGTTCGAGCGCCGCACCCTCCTCCTCGCCGTCGAACGCGAGACGCGCCGCCTCCGTGACCATCGTCGGCGTGACGCGAAGACGGACCTCCGTCCCCCGCAGCACGGCGATGTCGCCGCCATCCTCCACGGTCCGCGGGCTCAGCCCCGTGTAGGCCGGGAAGTGGTACTCGAGGTCGATCCGGTCCACGTAGGGGAGGTCCGCAACCTCAATGGTGAAGACGGCCGATCGGACGCCCTCGGAACTCACCGTGTAGTCGGTGGGCTCGTCGAGGTCGAAGAGGAGGACCTCGAAGGCGGCGCCATCCGCGGCCGGCGTCATGAAGTAGCGTTCCCACACGTCCGACTCGCCGCGCCGGACGGAGACCTCGACTTCGTCCGTCTCGAACCCCTGCGGGAACGCGCGCACGAGCTGGTCCGAGCCGCGGGCGATGAGCGCGTCGCCCGGCTCCACCGTGATCGCGTAGGGATTGGCGGCGTCGGCGGTTTTCCAGGGGCTCAGGAGGAGCGAGCCCGCCGTGCCCTGGAAGGCGGGGCCGAAGAGGGCGATCAGCAGCACGGCCGTGGCGACGCCCGCGAACCAGGCGGTCGAGCGGCGCAGCCGGTCGCGCTCGACGCGGCGCCCCCGATCCACGCGGCGGGCGCGCCGGGCCGCGACCTCCAGCAGGCGCGCATCGAGGCCGGAGGGGGCGCCCGGCGACCCGGCGCGCTCGATGGCCGCGAGGAACGCCGCCTTGAGCGACGGTTCATGCTCCTCCAGGTAGAGCGCGACCTGCGTGTCCGAGACCCGGCGCAGAAGCGGGCGCACCACGAACCAGGCGAAGAGGCCGACAGCGGCGGCCCAGAGCAGGATGCGGAAGATGAGAACCGCGCCGTCGTCGAAGCGCAGCCGGTCGATCCCGAACGTCGCGATGAAGAAGACGGCGAAACCGATCCCCAGCGTCACCGCGACGCCCTGGATGAGCTGGCGCATGCGCCACCGGCGTCTCACCCCGCGGACGATCTCGAGCAACTGATGCTCCGTGTTCCGCGTCTTCGCCCATCGCTGCATCGTCATCCTCCTCAAGCCCCTGCCAGCCCCGACACGGGACGCCGGCGCGTCCAGCGGTTCGCCAGCACGCTCTCCGCCCCCAGTACGAGCCCCGCGAGCAGCAGGAGCACCCACCAGAGTTCCGCGCGCCGCGGCACCGTTTCCTCGTCCGCCACCGCGCCGTCCTCCCCGGCGGTTCCCGCCGCCGTCGGCGCGACCCCTGCCACGGCCTCCACCACGCGCTCCGTCGCCACCGACGCCAAGTCAGATTCGGTCATCGGAGGGTTGACCGCCACGGTGGTCGCACGGCCGGCGTCGTCCCGGAGCGCCACCTGGTAGAAACCGGCGCGGGGAAACTCGATCCACGTCGGCCCTTCGCCGACCTCCACCGGCTGCCGGTCGCCGTCCGGATCTACCAGGACCCACTCGGCCTCGGCCCCGGCGAGCCCCGCGGGACCCGCCCCGCCCGCTCCGACAAGAGCGGTGAGTTCGAGCACGCCCCCGGCTTCGATCCAGCGTTCCGGCTCCCGGTATCCGGTGGCGTGGAGCGCCAGCCGGTGCACGAAGGGCAGGAAGACGGGCTGCAGAGCGAGGTCGTTCCAGAAACGGTCGAGGGTCGACGTCCAGACCAGCACGCGGCCCTCGCCCACCGGACGGTCGAGCAGGGCGGGTTCACCGCTGTCGAAGCGGGCCACCACCGCCGTGCCCTCGGCAGGCTCCAGGCTCCAGAATCGTTCGAAGCGCGCACCGGAGAAATCCCCGCTGCGAGGGCCGGAGAAGAGTTCGAACACGGGGTGGTCGTAGTCGAGCCACGACAGCCTGCGGCCATCGGCCGCATCCACGAGGGAGCCGAGGCCGGCGCCGAGCAGTTCGAGTCCGGCGTCGGACCACCGATTCATGTTCGCATCCCGCCCGAGGACGATGAGCAGGCCCCCGCCGTCGCTCACCCACTCGCGCAGCCGGCCGGCCCGGCCCGCGTCGGCGAGGTCCGCATCGTTGAGGATCGCGAAGTCCGCCGACGACAGCGCGGCGGCATCGAGCCCCGTGGCCGGCGTCCGCGAAGTCCCGATGCGGGGCGCGTCGCCGATTTCGAGGGCACGCTCAAGAAAGAGACTCCCGTCCGACGCCCTGCGGTTGTTCTCCAGGATGAGCGTGCGCAACCCGGCTTCGGGCGCCGCCATGAAGCGGAATTCGTTGTCGATGGCCAGCCCGTCCTCCGGGATCGTGAGGCGCCCGCGGCTTCGTCCTTCCGGGAGGGCAAGGTCGTCGAACACCGCCGTCCCGGTTCCGCGCGGCGGCATGTCCACCGCGATCGTCGCCACCGTCCGCCCGGCGATCTCGAGCGACACCGGGAGCCCCTCCACCGGCGCGTCGCCCATGTTCGCGAGCCGCGTCAGGAGCCGGACGCGTCCGTCTCCCGCGGCGCGCACCGCCGCCTCCGCGAGCGCGACGTTCGCCGCCTCCTCCGGCGCGACGCTCGCCGCCCGCAGCGACACCCCATCGGGAAGCCGCACCCGGCCGCCGTCCTCCCACCCCGTGCGCTGGAAGTCCGAGACGAGCGCCACCTCCCGCCTCCGGTCTTCGGACTCCGCGAGGATCCGTCCGGCAAGCTGGATGCCCGCCTCGAGCCGCGTCCCCAGGTCGGTCGTCGACAGATCCGCCAGGGCGTCCCGGGCGGCGACGAGGTCGAGCGTCAACGGCACCCGCTCCCGCGCCCGCTCGTCGAACGTCGCCACCGCGACGCGATCCCCCTCCCCGAGACCGTCGAGTACGGCGCGCGCGGAATCGAGGGCCGCCTCCCAGCGCCCTTCGTAGCCCAGGCTCGCCGACACATCGAGGAGGATGACGATGTCGCGGGCCGAACCGGCCTCCACCTCCGCCACCGAGTCGAAGAACGGCCGGGAGAAGGCGAGCGCGAGGAGGATGACCGCGATGCTGCGCAGGGCGAAGAGCAGGGGATGCCGGATCCGCTGCCGGTTCATCGTCTTGAAGGGCAGCTTCCGGAGGAACATCAGCGACGGGAACACCGTCACCCGGCTGCGCTGTCGATGGGTGAGGTGGATGATGATCGGGATCGAGAGGAGCCCGAGCCCGGCCAGGAACCACGGGGTCAGGAAACTCATCGGTCCTTGCCCTTCAGGCGCCGCGACCGGTGCGACAGGTAGCGGAAGAGCACGGCGTCGAGCGGCGTCGACGTGACGATGAGTTCGTGGTCGATCGCCCGCTCGATCATCCGCTTCGAGATCTCGCCCACGTGCCCCTTCACCAGGGAGAGGTACTCCTCGCGCATCACGTCGGGCGTCACCGGGAGCCGCTCTCCCGTCTCCAGGTCCTCGAACGAGCGCGCCGCCTCGAACGGGAAGTCGACCTCGGCCGGGTCCAGGATCTGGAACACGATCACGTCCTGCCCCTTGCTGCGGAGCGCCCCCACCGAGTCGAGGACCGTCTTCGGTTCGGTGTACAGGTCGGAGACGAGAACGACGATACCCTTCCGGGCCAGGCTCTCGGCCACCTGCGTCAAGGGCCGCGTCAGATCGCCCGCCGTCTCGGCCCGGACGCGGTCGAGCGCCGCCAGGATCAGGCGTCGGTGCCGGACGGAGGGGGGGATGTACTCGATCAGCTTCTCATCGAAGATCGCCGCGCCCACGCGGTCGCGCTGGCTCGCGGAGAGATAGGCGAGACAGGCCGTCAGGTAGCGGGCATAGTCGAGCTTCGTGATCCCGCGCGAGCCGTAATCCATGGAACGGGAAGCGTCCACCGCGAAGAAGACGTTCGCGTTCGTCTCGGCCTCGTATTCCTTGATGTAGTGGCGGTCCGTGCGTCCGTACACCTTCCAGTCGATCTTGCGGATGTCGTCGCCGGGCAGGTACTGGCGGTGCGCCGCGAAGTCGAGCGACAGCCCGAGGAAGGGCGACCCGTGTGCCCCGGCGATGAAGCCCTCGACCACGGAACGCGCCACGAGTTCGAGGTTCCCGATCCGGGTGAGCACCGCCGGATCGAGGAACTGCGTCCCCGGCACCGTCCTCGAAGCGATTCTCGCCCGCACGATCCGGCCCCCTCCCCTACATCCCCGACTTCGGCGGCTTCACGTCGTCGAGGAGCCGTTCGACGAGATCGTCCGTCGAGACCCGCTCGGATTCCGCATGGAAATTAGTCAGCACGCGGTGGCGGAAGACGGGAGCGCAGAGCGCGCGCACGTCATCGAACGACACGTTGATCTCGCCCCGCAGCAGGGCCCGCGCCTTGCCGCCGAGCACGAGATACTGCGCCGCGCGCACGCTGCCCCCGTAGGCCACGTACTGCTTCACGTAGTCGGGGGCGTCGTCGCGTCCGGGGCGGGTGCGGCGGGCCAGCCGGACGGCGTAGCGCGCGACCGGCTCGGAGATCGGCACCTTCCGCACCAGGTGCTGGAAGCCCGCGATCGCCTCCGCCGACAGCACCGCGCCGGGAGGCTCGCCCGCGGTCGTCGTCGTCTGGAGGATGACCTCCAGCTCCTCATCCTCCGGCAGGTAACCGATGTTGATCTGGAACATGAAGCGGTCGAGCTGCGCCTCGGGCAGCGGATACGTCCCCTCCAGCTCGATCGGGTTCTGCGTCGCGAGGACGAAGAAGGGCTCGGGCAGGCCGTAGGTCCGGCCCTGGATCGTCACCTGCTTCTCCTCCATCGCCTCGAGGAGGGCGGCCTGCGTCTTGGGCGGCGTGCGGTTGATCTCGTCGGCCAGCACGACGTGCGCGAACAGCGGTCCCTTCATGAAGACGAGCTTGCGCTGCCCCGTCTCCGGGTCCTCCTGGATGATGTCCGTCCCGGTGATGTCCGACGGCATGAGGTCCGGCGTGAACTGGATCCGGTTGAAGCTCAGGTGCAGGACGTCGGAGAGCGTCTGGATGAGGAGCGTCTTCGCGAGGCCGGGGACGCCGACGATGAGGCTGTTGCCGCCGGCGAAGAGCGAGATCAGGACCTGCTCGACGACATCGTCCTGGCCGATGATGACCTTCTTGAGTTCCGCGCGGACGGCGTCGGCGCTCTCGCGCAGGCGGTCGGCGAGTTCGGCGTCGTCGGGGACCGCCTCGGGCGCGGCATCCGGGACCGGGTCCGGCGCGTGCTCCGGCGTCCGGTCCGGCGCGTCGATCCAGCGGGGGTCGGCTTCCATGCCGGCTCCTTCCGGGTTCGGTGGATTCAGTGCGTCGGTTCAGTGTGTGAGGGCGTATACCACGTAGTTGACGCCCAGCTTGTACGCTTCGTTGGAGAGGGCGATGGGGACGAACCCCCGGTCCGACCACTCCATGTAGTCGCCAATGTCGTTGTCGTGATTCACGATGACCATAAGGCGGCCCTCGGGGTCGTTGTCCTCGAAGACGCCCCAGTAGCTCGCCACGCCGCCGCGGTAGGGATGCGGCATCTCGATGTTCTCCTGCCTCAGGTGGAAGAACGAGTCGAAGATCGGGTGGCTGTCGTCGAGCCGTTCAAGCCGGAGTCCCGGGAGCAGGATCTGGAGCCCCTGCCTCGTCCTCTCCAGGTCCCGCCTGCCTCCCATGTCGTCGATGATGAGGAACCCGCCCTTGCGCAGATAGTTGCCCAGGTTGTCGGCCTCCACCTGGTTCATCGTCCAGCCGCCGGGTTCCGACAGGTACGCGACGGGGAACTTGAACAGGTCCGGGTCGTCCATGGCGAGCACGTTGCCACCGCCCTTGCGCGGGCCGATCGTCGTGAGCGCGTCCATGATCTCGGCGAAGTTGCGCTCGGCTATGGGCCAGTCGTGCGACCACCCCGGGTTCCAGCCCCAGCCGCCGCGGTAGTAGAGGCGGACGAAGGTGAACTCGCCGGTGTAGGGCGTGTTGTACTCCTGGTAGGAGGCGAGGTCGTCCCCGAACCCGCCGCCTCCCCGTCCGCGCCGGCGCTGGCCCTCGAGGTCGGCGACCGCGAGCAGCGTGAGCAGCGCGGCTAGGCCGCCGGTCGCAAGGGGTCGGGCGACGGGGGGTCGAGCGACCAGGCGTCGGGAGCGCGCGGTCATCTCCCGCCCTCCGGGTCGCCGCGGATCTCGAGCAGGAGATCGAGCGCGGCCTCGAAGTTGGGGGCGATCTCCAGGGCATCGAGGACCGCGCTCCGGGCGCCGCGCGCGTCCCCGCCCCGGTGCAGCGCGAGGGCGAGCCGGTAGTGGGCCTCCGCCGGATCGGCCGGCGCGAGCGCCAGCAGCGCCCGCCGCTCGCGGACCGCCTCGGGCCACGCTTCGACCGCCTCGTAGCCGGAGGCGAGCCGCGCGTGCACGTCCAGGTGGAAGGGGTCGATCCAGATCGCGCGCTCCAGCGTCTCGCGGGCGGCCGCATCGTTCCCGAGCGCCTGCTCGAGGTCCGCGAGGGCGAGGTGCGTCTCGAAGTGGTTCTCGTTGAGGGCGGTATACGTTCGGTAGGCCTCCGCGGCGCCCGCGAAGTCGCCGGCCTCACGGCGGAGATGCCCGAGAATGAGGATCGGCGCGTCGGCTCCTGCGTACTCGGGGAAGACCTCGTGCGCCCTCTCCAGCGCCCGCATCGCCTCCTCCGTGCGGCCCGCCCGCCGTGCCTCCGCCGCCGCCATGAGCAGTCCGGCGAAGGTGTCCGGGCCGGGCGGCGTCCCGGCTTCGGGGGTGCCCAGCGCCTTCAGCGTCGGGCCGAAGCGGGTCTCGATGTAGTCCCGCAACTCACGGTCGAGGCCCGCGAGCGTCGTCCCCAGCGCCCGTTCCACGACCTCCGGCGTCTCCAGCCCGTCGCGGTATCCGGCGAGCATGGCGAGTACGGCGTCGAAGCCGCGCGTCGTCTCGATCATCTCGCACAGGAGGGAGGCCATGTAGTAGGCGTGCTGCACCTGCCCGGGGTAGGCGGGCCGCACGAAGCCGTAGTTGAAGCGCTCGAGCGAGGGCAGCCGCTCGTCCCGGAAGGCGGCGAGGAAGCCGGGGTCCACGTCGGATCCCCACCCCTCGCGCGCGTGCCGCTCGTCGAGGACCGCGAGCCCCTCGGAGAGCCAGCGGGGGATGCGGTGCTCGGTGTAGCCGAGGGTGAAGGCGTGCGAGATCTCGTGCCACAGCGTCGAGCCCCAGTTGAAGGCGCCGCCGGGGCGGGCACCGGGGGAGTCCATGGCGAGGACGGAGCCGAAGCTCACGCCGAGCGCGCCGATGCCCGCGAGTCCGACCGTGCGCACGGAAAAGTCGGCGTGTCGGTCGTAGACCTCGACCGAGATCGGGGTCGGCGGCTCGTACCCGTAGCGGGCGCGCATGGCGTCGTAGGCTTCTTCGGCGAGCGCCGTGGCGTAGATGGAGAGGGCGCCCGCTTCCTTCGGGTGCATGGAGAAAACGAAGCGCGGGCTTTCCACCGTCTCGAACCCGGCCAGCTCCTCGAGCAGGTCGAGCGTGTTGAACACCCACACGTTGAAGGGATCGCCCTCGAAGGAGGCCTCGAGCGTCGCGTGCCCCGCCTCCAGGTCGCCGACGCGGAGCTGGTTAAGGCCGAGTTCCGCCATTCCGGGCCAGGACAGCGGATCGAGGGCCACGGCTTGCCGCGCGAACGCGACCGCATCGGCGTAGCGGTGCGTGCGGTAGGCAACCTGGGCGAGGGCGACGTAGAGGCCGGCGTGCCGCGGATCCAGCCGCAGGACGCGGTCGCGCGCCTCCGCGAAGGCGGCCGCATCTCCCCGCAGGTGGGCGGCCGCCGCGATTTCCGTCCACGCGGAGAGGGAGAGGGGGTTCGTCTCCAGCGCGCGCCGGGCCTCCGCTTCGGCCTCATCCACATCCTCGAGTTCGAGGTAGAGTCGCGCCAGGAAGGCGCGGGCTTCGGTAAGACGGGGGTTCGTTTCCAGCGCCTGCTGCGCGAGTTCAAGCGCTTCGGAGGAGCCGTCGAACTTCGCGCGGCGCGCCTTCGCCAGGAGGGCGCGCGCGTGGGCCGGGTTCCGGGCCAGCGCTTCATCGATCAGCGGCCCGGCCTCGAAGCTGTCGTACTTGTCGAGAAAGAGGAGACCGAGGTCGATGCGCGGCTCGGGGTCGCCGGGATCCGCTTCGATGGCCTCCTCGAAGGCGCGCACGGCGTCGTGGAAGAGGTCGGGGTCGCGGGCGCCAAGGTACGTGAGGGCGGCTCCGACGGCGCGCAGTTCGTCGGCTTCGAGGCGGCGGGCGCGATTGTAGAAGTCGATGAACCCGTCGAACAGGGCGAGGGCTTCCTCGCGCGCGCCGCGGTCGAAGAGAAGGCGTCCCAGGTCGAGCCGCGCGAGTTGCGCGTCGCTGGCCCGGCCTTCGATGGCCCGGCGGAAGTGCGCTTCCGCTTCGTCGAGGCGTCCGAGCGCGTACAACTGGCGCCCGCGTGCGCGGGCAAGTTCGGTGTCCGCGTTCGCTCCGCCCGGGGCGCGCGCGGCGGCCCGGTCGAGGGCTTCGAGCGCGGACTCGTACTCGCCGGTCGCGGCGAGCGCGCGCGCCCATCCGCGCGCGGAGGCCGGGAACTCGCCCCCGGCACGGGCCGCCGACCGATAAGCCGCGACCGCCTGCCCATAGTCGCCGGTCTGGTGCGCCTCGAGCGCCGCGGCGAGCGGTCCGCCGCCCCCCTCCGCATCCGAACGCTCCTGCGCGCGCCCCGATGTCGGCGCCAGGAGCACGAGCGCCAGCGCCAGCGCCGGGCGCGCGAACCGCATTCGGCGCGCGGTCGACCGGACGGGCGGGCGCGGGGTCAGGCGCACGGGACGCTCCCGCCCTCGCGGATGGCGCGGTTGAGCCGGGCGAGTTCGACGAGGAGCGTCTCGAGTTGCGCGTCGTATTCCTCCTCCGCCATCTCGTCGCGACGCGCGCGGAGCGCCGCGATCCCATCCTCCACCTCGCGCTTCCGCGCCAGTAGCGCGGCCACGGCCGGGTCGTCCGCCGCCGCCCCCGCCAGCGCGGCCGGCGCCTGGGCGAGGAAGAACCGGTTCGCCAGCGCACCATCGGGTCCGTCCGGAGTCGGTTCCAGCGATCCCTCGCCGTCCCCGTCATCGTCCAGCAGGGCGTGTTCGGTCAGCATCTCGTTGTCCCGCTCGTACCGGCGTCGGACCTCGCCCGTCGCGTAGCGGAACGCCTCAAGCAGCGACACCCGTTCGTCCTTGTCCACGTCCGCCTCGTCGAGGGCGAAGGCGTCGACGAAGAAGCCGCCGAAGTGGGTTCGCTCGCGCTCGCGGGGGGAGCGCGTGGCCGTCACGACGATCCGCCGCTCACCGGCGACCGCGGGCACGAACCCGCCGCTGGCGCTCGCCGCGTTCACGACCGCCACGGTCTGCGTCGGGAACGCGTGGAGCCACATCGAGAGCGCGTCCCCCGACAGGTCCGGGCCGGGCAGGCTGAAGCGCGACTCTTCGCCGCGGCCGCTCCCGTGGCCGAGGAGGAGGATGAGCGCCACGTCGGAGGGCCCGGCCCGGCTCGCCATGGCGAGCACCTCCCGCTCGACGGCCTCCAGGGTGGCCCGGCCCGCGACGCGGGGGGAGAGCGCCTCGTCCTCCGCCAGCCACGCGACGGTCTCGCGAACGCCGAGACGCTGGTCGAGTGCGTCGAGAAGCGACTCGGCTTCCGTCCGGAACTGCTCGGAGTACTCGGGCGCGCCCCCGAGGCCGGTGACGACGAGCACGTGCGTCCGCGGCGCGGCGGTCGCCGCCTGGGGTGCGGCCGGGAGGCCCGCGAGGCCGCCGACGCCGAACAGGGCCGCGGGAATCAGCGCCGCGGTGAGCGCGACGGCTCGCACGCCGCGGGTCACGCGAGATCCTTCCGTCGGCGGTACGCCCACTCCCCACCGAGCAGCCCCGCCAGGAGCAGAAAGAGGATGGGCATGTCCCACAGCGAGCGCTCCTCGTACACGGTGTCGCCGCTCTCCGTGTAGCGGATCTCGTCGGCCAGCACCTGCGCGTCATCCGCCGTGTAGAACCGGCCCCCCGTCTCGTCGGCGATCCGGCGCAGGAGTTCCGTCCGGCGCCCCGCTCCGAACTCCTCGATCCGGGGCGTCCCCGCCCGGAAGAAACTCCCGCCTTCCGCGATGTCGCGGCTCGTCTCGGCCCCGGCCCCCGGGCCCCCGGTTCGGGCTCCCGCAGCGCGGACCTGCACGCTGTACAGCCCCCGCTCCGGCGGCACGAAACGTCCCTCGTACTCGCCATCGCGCTCGACCGTCCAGTCGAGCCGGACCTCGGACGCGACGCCGCCCGGCCCGGTCACCGTGGCGACGACGTCCGCCCCGTTCACGCGCAGGTACCGTTCGTCCTCCACCTCGGCCCGGATCCGCAGCGGCTCCCCCATCGGGACGACATCGTCGCCCGAGTCGAGACGGACGCGCCCGGGCGTGTCGTGCACGAGCCAGCGGAGCAGCTGCCGCCACAGCGTCTCGTGCGTCTCGTCCTCCAGGGGGATGTCCGCGTGCATCTGCCACAGCCACGAATCCTGGGCGGCGAACACGATCGACGTCCCGCGCCCGTACCTCTGGTGCGCGAGGAGCATGCGCGGTTCTCCCTCGGCCGGCACGCCCCGGAGGAGGTCGACGGCTCCCGGTTTCAGCTCGAACACCCGGTTCACGGAGGTGAGGGGCGGAAGCTCCGTCCAGCGCTCGGCGGAAGACTCGGCGGCCTCCGCGATCCTCATCGCCGCGTGCCGGCGGCCGGCCAACGTGAGTTCGGCCGACACCTCGAGCACGTCCGGTTCGCCGGCTCCTCCGAGCACCACCGGCAGGGCGTCGGCCAGCGGCGTCCCCGTGTAGCCGCCCTCCCCCAGCGACCGCCGCCCGCCCAGTACGAGGAGTCCGCCCCCTCGCTGTCCCACGAAATCCGCCATCATCTGCAACTGGTCGTGCGTGAAGAAGCTCGCCTCCACGCTTCCTAGGATCAGCCCGTCGTACTCGTACAACTCCTCGCGCGTGTCCGGGAACCCGCCGGCGAGTTCGCCCGGCCCCTCCACGTCGAGCCGCAGGTATTTCTCGTCGGCTGTCCTCAGGAGCGTGACGACGTGCAGGTTCTCATCGTCCGCCACGGCGCGGCGCAAAAACTTGTTCTCCGGGCGCGGCGAGCCCTCGAAGTAGAGGATCTTGCGGCGCGTGTCCCCGACCTCCACCAGAACCTGGCGCTCGTTGTTGCCGGTCAGGGCCTCTCCCTCCTGCGGATCCACGAAGAAACGGATGGCGCGGGGCCCCGACTCCTCCAGGGTGAACTGGAGTTGCACCGCTTCCTCGCCGTCCGGCCCGAGCGTGAGATCGCGCGTGCCCACGATGCGCCCTTCGTCCTCCACATCGAGCCGCACCGTGCGTCCGCCCAGACCCGCGTGGGAGACGATGACGTCGGCCACGATCGTCGTCCCTTCCAGGGCCGCGCGAGGCACTTCCACGCGGCGCACCTCGACGTCGGGGGCGATGCGCTCCGAACCCATCCCGATCGTGTAGATGGGGATCCCCGCGGCGCGCGCCGAGAGCAGCGCCTCCGAAAGCGGCGGCGTCGCTTCGTCATCGTTGTCCGCGCCGTCGGAGACGACGACGATCCCGGAGAGCGGGAGTCCGGCCATCTCCTGCTGCACGCGGGTGAGCCCCGCGGCGAGGTTCGTGCGGGGGCCCGTAAAGGCCATCTCGCCCGCAGCGTCGATGCGGTCCGCATCGGAGTCGAACCCGTACATCCTCAGCCGGAAGCGGTCCTCGAGCGCCTGCCGGAGCGCGCCTTCGCCCCGCTGCGTCGCGAACGCCTGCCTGTCGGCGGGCTCCGCGGGCGCCGGATCCATGGCCGCGGAACCCGCCACGCCCGGGTCTGCGGCCAGGGGATCGGCAGGCGGATCGCCCGTCCCTCCCGCCGGATCCTCTTCTTCGCCGCCGAAGAGGTCGAGCATCCGCTGCGCGCGCGTCTCCCCGTCTTCATCCGCCACCCGCATGCTCCGGGAATCGTCGAGGAGGATCGCCACGAAGTTCCGCCGCGGGACGACGGTCGAGACGAGGAGAACGGGCCGCATCAGGAGGAAGGCGAGGACTCCCAGCGCGGTCGCCCTCAGTCCCATCATCACCCAGCGGTCCCGCGCCTCCACCGTGGGTCCGACGCGGCGGTATTCGAGCGCGAACCAGACGACGGCGCCGACCCCGAGGAAGGCGAGGACCACCCCCCACGAGGGGGCGGCGAGGGAGAGATCGCCGCGTTCGAACACGACGGGTCGGTATTTGAAGAGGAACTCGAACACGCGGTCGCTGACCCTTCCCTTCCGAACGCGGTCTCTGTCGGCGATCCAACCTACCAGTCAGGTATCCCTCTTAGAAACAAGGCCAGCCGGACGATCGTTGCCCATCTGCCGTCCTCGTCACGTTTGCGGCCGCCGACGCGTCTTCTCGTAGGCTTGCAGGGCCCGCTCGCGGGCGGCGGCGTGGTCGACGATGGGGGGTGGGTAGTCGCGGCCGAGTTCGACGCCGGCTTCGCTGAGCGCGTTCGGTGGGGCTTCCCACGGCTGGTGGAGCCAGCGGTCGGGGAGGCGCGCGATCTCCGGCACCCAGCGGCGCACGTAGGCGCCGGCCGGATCGAACTTTTCGGCCTGCCTGATGGGGTTGAAGATGCGGAAGAAGGGCTGCGCGTCGGCGCCCGAGCCGGCGACCCACTGCCAGTTGGCGACGTTGTTGGCGAGGTCGGCGTCGACGAGCGTGTCCCAGAACCACGCCTCGCCGTCCCGCCAGTGGATCAGCAGGTCCTTCGTCAGGAAGGACGCTGTGATCATGCGCACGCGGTTATGCATCCAGCCGGTGTGCCAGAGTTCGCGCATCCCAGCGTCCACGATCGGGTAGCCGGTGCGCCCCTGCTGCCAAGCGGCGAGCGCCTGCGGATCGTCGCCCCACGGGAAGCGGTCGAGGGCGGTGCGCCAGTTGTCCGTCTCCATGTGCGGAGAATCGGACAGCAGGTGATGGCTGAAGTCGCGCCACGCGAGTTCGCGGAGGAGCGCTTCGTGGCCGCTTGCTCCCGGCGCATCGGCCTCGATCAGGGGCGCCGCGGCGCGCCACACCTGGTGCGGCCCGATTTCACCCCAGTGCAGGTGCGGTGAGAGGCGTGAACTGCCTTCCAGGTCCGGCCGGTCGCGGTCGATTCCGTATCGTTCGACGCCGTCCGCCATAAAGTCGGCCAGCCGCCGCCGGGCCGCGGTCTCCCCCACCTCCCAGGTCTCTCGGAGCCCTTCGGCCCAATCGGGCGCCGTGGGCTGCAGCCCCCAGTCGTCGAGATGGTCGCTGGCGATCGCGGGGCCGGGGGCCAGCCGCTTCGGCGCCGGATGCGGCGGTGGCGCCCGGTAGCACTCTCGGAGCCGCTTCCAGAATGAGGTGAAGACCTTGTAGGGCGTCCCCTGACCTGTCAGGATCTCGCCCGGCTCGCTGAGGAGCGAACCCGCGTAGCTCTCCGTCTCCACACCGTCGGCGCGAAGCGTCGTCTTGATCTTCGTGTCGCGCGCAACGGACGCTGGCTCGTAGCACCGGTTCCACACCACGCGGCCGGCACCGGTTTCCCGCACGACCTTCGGGATGACGTCGGACGCCGGACCCTGCCGCAGGCGGAGGGAGAGGCCCAATCCGGCGAGATCTTCCGCCAGCGCGTGCAGGCTCTGGTGCAGCCACCAGCGGGACGCCCCGCCGAGAGGCCGGACGCGTGGGCTCTCCTCATCCAGCACGAACAGAGGGACGACGGGCCGCCCCAAGCTGGCGGCTTCGGCAAGGGCGCGGTTGTCGTGAAGGCGCAGATCCCGCCGAAACCAGACGACCACCGGAGCGGTCTGCGGCGCGCGGCGCCTCGGCTCGGGCGGGGCGGGGCCGTCTACGCGAGGCCCTCGCGTTCGAGGAAGGCGATCATCGTCGAGACGCACTCCTCGGGGTTCTCCAGCTGCAGGAAATGCGTCGTGTGCGGGATGAAGTCGTAGTCCCACCCGATCAATCCCTCGAGGTCGACGCTGGGCAGCGAGGAGAACTCGACGCTCGGGTCGCCGCCGATCACCTTCACGGGACAGGCAAAGTTCGTCGTATCCGGCTCGAAGGCGTACGCGAATCCGTAGTCGAACACCTGCGCCTCGAACTCGCGCGGGCAGCGGAGTTCATACCCGTCGCCGTCCGACGCGGGCTGGAGCAACACGTCGGCGGCAAGGTGCTCCACGCCGGGCTGCGTGAACTCGAACACCCACGAACGCCGGAACTCTTCGGCGAACTCCTCCCGCGTGGCGAACCGGGGCTGGCGATGCCGGGCCAGCATGCCCAGCCGCCGCCAGAGCGTGTCGATGCCGTAGTGATCGCCATCGGCCAGGTACATGGGCGGGTCGAAGAGGACGAGCCCCGCGTACCCGAGCCCCGGCGGATCGTGGTTGAGGGCGACCATCGCCGACAGCGAGTGAAACACGCCGACCGCGGGCTTCGCACCGAAGTGCTCTTCGATGCTCGCCCGGATGCGCCCTTCGTCGGCCGTGAAGGTCGCGACGTTGTGGTGGGCGAGGTCGGCCGTCGGGTTCCGGCCGTGGCTGCGGAGGTCGTAGACGATCAACTCGAAGCGAGACACGAGGCGCGACCAGAACGGGTAATAGAGGTCGATCGCGAGCCCATTGTCGTGGCTGAGGATGAGCCGCGGCCCTTTCACGTCCCCGTGACGCCGAAGCATGATGGGAGCGCCGCCGGTCGCTTCGATTTCGACGGTGTCGAGCGGCTTCGGGACCCGCCATTCCGGACTCGTCATCGCACCCCTCCTTTCGCGCCGGATGATACGCGCGCGGCGCACCGATGGCGAGCCAACACCTTCGCGCGCGCCGTCGACGTCCCCCCACCTCCGAGTCGAATGGCCGGACGCCGGCCCCCTGGCCATCGCGGAGGTCCACCGCGCGGGTGCATCGCACTACGGCGGTCCGCTTCTGACTTTTCCGGGGTCCACTCCGCCTGGTTGGTGTCTCAATGCGTCGCGTCGTTGACGGAGGAGAAGACAAGGGAGACCAATACAAGCTTCACTCCCTTCCGATCTTGCCGAGGCAATCGCTTTCCGGTACCCTCTCGATCGTCCGACGCGGGAAGAGAACCAGCTATTTCACGAAAGAGAAGACACCCATCATGAAGAATGAACTACACCTTGTTCTGGCCGCGGCTTCGAGCCTCGCATTTGCCGCCATTGCGACGTCAGCTGCGGCGCAACAGATCTCCGAACAGGCTGTCATTGATGCACAGAATGCCTGGGGCGCGGGTATTGTCGCGATCGCCAGGACCCATGCCGATGGCGGCGACTATGCCGCCCGTGCAACGGAACACATCAATGATCTTTATGCATATGGCGAGACCAACGTCATGTTCAAGCCGACCATGGCAGCGGAAGATCAGTTCCGTGAGACATTTGAGGAAGCTCTGAGCTATTTCATTGGGCAAGACGGAACGGAAGACAAGGGGTTCGCAATCTCGGGCTGGACCAACGTTCGGTGGGAGAACAACGGCATCTACACCAACGACGCCTCCGCAATGGCCATGGGCAACTACTACTTCACCGGCCCGGACGGCAACGAGACGAAGGTCGAATACACCTTTGGCTACGTCCTTGTTGGCGGTGATTTGAAGATCAATCTTCATCACTCATCGTTGCCCTACAGTCCCGAATAGTCGCGAAGCCCGGCCCGGACGGAAGTGGACGGACGAAGGATCGACGCGCCCGCTAAGCTGACCAGGTCTCGCGGCCAACCACGACGACTCCTTCGCGCACGGTGACATCCCGGTAGAGGTCGCCGAGCCGCTTCGTGAGCGGCCCCGGCGACCCGTCTCCGATGATCCGTCCGTCGATTTCCGTCACACTCGCGAGTTCTCCCATCGTGCCGGTGCAGAACGCCTCGTCGGCGCGGTAGGCCTCGGTTGAGGGAGAGATCCTTCACCCGGCTCGGGATGTCGTGCTCCGCGCAGAGTTCGAGCACCGTGGCGCGGGTGATCCCCTCGGGACAGGCGACGGTCCGACTCGTCATCGCGACGCCGTCGCGCACGAAGAAGAGATGGGTGGCGTTCGTCTCGGCGATGAAGCCGTTGCCGTCGAGCATCAGCGCGTCATCGGCCCCGGCCGCGTTCGCCTCGATCTTGGCCAGGATCGACTGCAGGAGGTTCGCGTGGTGGATCTTCGGATCCAGCGTGTCGGGCCCGAAGCGGCGCAGCGAACTCGTGATCAGCTTGAGGCCCGCCCGCTCGTATACCGGCGCCTTGTGCTCGGCGAGCACGATGAGCGTGGGGCCCGACCGGTTGAGGCGCGGATCCATTCCGCTGGTGACCTTCACGCCCCGCGTCAGCGTGAGCCGGATGTGCACCCCGTCGCGCATGCCGTTCGCGGCGAGCGTCCGGCGGATCTCTTCGATGATCTCCTCGTCCGGGGGGATCTCGGCGAAGGCGAGCGCCAGGGCCGAGGACCGGAGCCGGGCGAGGTGCTCCCGCAGCTTGAAGATGCGGCCGTCGTACAGGCGCAGCCCCTCCCAGACGGCATCGCCCCCCTGCACCACCGAGTCGAAGGGGCTGATGCCGGCCTCGTCCCGGTGGACCAGCGTCCCGTTGACGTTGACGATGAGATCGCGGTTTCGTTCGTTGAAGGGTTGCCGCACCTCATGTCCCAATCTGACGGTCCTTGACCCCCGGCTCCTCCGGAGGTCCGCATCAGTCCCCTTGCCGACACCCACCGCAAACTGGACTCGAGGCTCAATGCTCGCCGCTGCACGCCCGCGAAGCAGACATCTACGTCAAGTCATCGCACCGCTATCGCCGTAGCGAATCCCTCTAATCGAAGCACAACGGATCGCTCAGCCTCATAGTTCAACCACCCCCGCACACGGCACACGTCCCTCGTTCCCGAACGAACAAGTCCTCTGGCGGCGTCGCTCTCTTCAGGTTCATCCACGCTGACGCGTTGCCGCTTTGAATCGCGCAGCACCGCAACCAATGTAGGAGCCGGCCGAGTCGTCGTTCCTGCATTGAACACCAAGAACTGACGGGCGCCGTGCTCTCCTCTACTCTCCTCCTCCATTCGTCCTGGAAGAGTTCTCCTAAGCAGAATTCCAACGCCCCCATCGGCGTGACGAAATAACTCGGCAGTCGCGGAATCGGCAACCATTTCGGGAACGGCGGACTATCACGGTCTCCCAAAGCGTGCATGTGGAAGTACGGCCCGGGCGCTCCTAGCCTGCCGAGTTCGATTCGCCACATCGCGAGACGGCTACATTTGTTAGTTCCCCGCTCACCCAGATCATCACACGATACCGGTGGAGGCGTCCAATCCTCTTCCGCGTCGTCTTCATAGATGGCGATCCGCAGGGATGCCTTACCCGAGAACGAAATTAGACGAACGTTTCGATTCGTACGCTCCCGTTGTCGCCTTCCACGCCGGCTTCCCTCTGATTCTACGCGCGAAATCTCCCAGATCCCGTCGATACACGCTCGCACTGGCCGCCCCGGACTACGATCGTAGGTGAGAGTCGGCTTCGTCCAGAGGCCTTCCAACTCAAAGGGTCTAATGTGGGCGCCCGTTGTACTTCGGATTCCCTCGATGTGCGCGGAGAACTGTTCCAGACGCCAGACCGTGTTTCGGTCGAGGACAGGTGCGGCGATTTTCTTGAAATCGTTCGCTTCTCTGGCAAGCTCCGCGATGTTGAAGTAAAGTCCTGACATGTCTTATGCTATTCGATATTCGTCGAGAGGGTCGACGATGGCTCGCATCTCAGGAACCTCCTCCACCGTGGATATTCTCATCCATGCCGACTCTGCGAATGCCGGCCAGTGATCTGGGCGTACGTTGACCGCATCCGACGGGGAGGTGAATCGTCCAGACGGCTGGAGGTTCTCGTCCAAGCATACGACTGGCCGGCTGATTTCAAGCAGATCTAACTCCTTGCCCGCTTTCTCGCGGAGCGCTATTCCGAACTCGCCTGAGTCTCCGCTGGATCCGGCCGTAAGTTGCCAAACGTAGTCCTCTATAGCGCCCCGCCACCACCGATCGCCGAGAAAATCTGCGAGAAGCCCCGAGTATCTTCGATCATTGAGATCTCTCCTCAAGGCAGAATCCGACACAAGGAGTTTGCGCAGGTCATCTAGCCTTAACCGAAGGCGGGCGGCCAGCCAATGTTCATCCCAAAGAAAACTAGGAAATGGAAGAATCTGATGGAGGAGCCATCGAAGGAAAAGAACGCTGCCAGCTCCTCCGGCAAGCTCATGAATGGGAGGCTGGCATTCCCGCACGTCCCGCCAGCACCGCTCGTACCAGCCGATCCCCTCGGCCAATCCCAATAGGCGTTCCGCTTGAGATTCCGAATCGCGGGGATCACTCGGCCACTCTGCAGGAAGCTTGCGCGTTGCGCGCGCAAGCTCAAGCATCTGTTCGACCCGCCGTGAGTCCTGCTTCTCAAAGACCCACTCCAAGTTATTCAGGCGGGCCAAGACATGACGGGCGCTAGAACTGGGAAGCCGAATCCTACCTTTGGCCTCGGCCAAGCGGGCGGTGTGTAGGGCGAATGCCGCCCGTTGCGTCGATGGCGGCGTGCCTCCCGGGCCCGCGGGCTTCTGGTCAACTAGCTCACGCAAGACGGTGGCTAGCGCCAAGCCTGTCTGGATCCGGAACGGCGCGTCCTGCCGATCGCGCCCCGACCAGTCGTCGAGCTTGTAGTCGACGAGCACAAGATTGGCTCGTTCAAGGTCGGCGGTATCTATGTCCGACGGATGGAGTACTTCGATGTCCGCCCGGCCGTCGAAGGCGTTTATCATTTTATTGCGGACATCATCTGGAAAATCGTCAACGATCAGCACAAAGGGCTTGCCGCCGGGATCGTGCGATGTCTTGGAGCGTTGGATCATTTCGAGAACCTGACTTCCACGGCTGTGGCGTAAGGCGGCGAAGGTTCGACAAACTGCACACCTAAGCCGTAATACTCAAGCATGCTGCGGGTGATGGTGAGGCCCAAGCCCATACCTTGGCCGAGCATTGAATCCGGGCTATCGGTGGTGGACTCGAAGGGTCGGAACCAGCGTTCAGCCTCAGCGAGGGCGACCGCAACACCCGTATTCTGTACTCGCACGCGCACACCCTTGGAATCGGAAGCGGCCGAAGCGTGGATGCGGCCTTCAGGCTTCGCCGCCTTCACTGCATTGGTCAATAGATTTGCGAAGATCGTTGACAATTCGGCCGGGAACATCGGCGGTGACTTCAGGGCCGGCGGAATGTCGGAGAGTATCTCAACATGGTACCGTTCGGCGGAGTGCCGGACCAACCGAACGGCGGAATCGAATCGTTCAGCGATGGACTGTCGCGACCGTCGCCGTCTGGCGTTCACAGACACTACATCCGTCAGATATGAGGCGTGCCGCTCCACGGTCTGCCGAAGATCCACCGCGACACGCCACGCCCCCTGCAGGCGCCTTCGCTCCTCGCCTAGCAGCGCCCCCTCTTCGAGAATGACCTTGAGCGATTGATCCAAGGTCTGCGCCGTGCCGAGCACGCCATTGACCTCGTGTACGAAGGCGGCCATCTGAGTTCCGACCGACGCCAAGATGCGGAGCATGGCCCCCTCCCATATGATGGTGTCGGCCCGGTCCCTAACGTGCTCCAGCGCCACGGCTGCCCTATCGATGAGGGACTCGGCCCCTTCGAGGTCGCGTTGGCTTAGAAGAGAATGGATCTCCTTGATGACCCCCTTGGCGTCCTCGATCTCGACACGGAGGGATCGGGTAGCAGCTGTGGACAGCTTCGCCTCCCGAGCGGCCGCTCGAATTGCGGCCCGTTTCTGGCGCTCCGCAAGACCGGCGGCTGCTCGCACGCGGGTGCATAAGTCCACTCCAGTGCGAACATGATCGACGAGCGCGAGGAACCCTGCCTCCGGCACGAACCCCTCCCGGTTGACCAAGATTCGTAGAGTTGGGGCGTGTTCCTGAGTCAGGAAGACGCCGCCGAAGTAGTTGTTCTTCGGTAGGCGAGTCAGCCCCGCGTCTACATCCTTATCGCCCCACTCGGCGCTGAAGTCTAGGTCGCGAAGCAGTTCCAGTTGGCGGGGGCGGCGAGTGTAGTCGGAGTCGATCGATAGCCAGTCGTCATCACCATACGGAAGGACTCGAAACCCCTCGAGGAACACATGAACACCACTGGCTCTCGCTGCCCACACTCGCTGATCCTGTCTCGCTCTTAAGTGACCCTCGCGAATCAAGATCCGTGCGTCAAAGCACGGCGATGAGATGGTACGGTGCAAGGAGTTGGAGTAGCCCCGCGCGTCGGGATTCTCCTCAAGGGTCCGGCGGGTCGGCGCGATCGCGTAGACGACGTTGCTGCTGCCCGGGGCGGCACGCATCTCCACAACCCAAGTCGCCAAGTCCGCCACCAGCTCCCAGTAGTCGTCTCCCGTCTCAAAGTCGCCGTCGAGGACCACTCGAAATCCGGCTAAGGGCGAAGATTCGACCGGTGCGCCGATGTCTCGCACTTCGGGACGTTCGAAGAGAAGCGGCGCAGGAATCACGTTTTCTGGCAAAGGATCTCGGATGAAATCCGGAGCCTGAAATGACGAGATCTCCGCCAAGAACCTGGATCGCTCGGACTCAGTCCACTTTCGCCTTAACTGCGACAACGTAAGGGTCGTCCCGGATAGGGCATCGGGACGCGCCGCCCGCTCACCGAACAAAATCGTGCCGGGCGGGATGTCATCGAGGGTCTCGAATCCCTCAATCTTGTCCCAGTCAATGACTGCGTGCAGCGCAGTAGGACTCGTTCCCGAAGTAACGCTCTCGACCTCCAGCCTTCTGGCCAGTTTGTGGGCGGCCAAGCGACCGATCCCCTTCACGCCTGTGTAGCGTCGTCCAAACCTCGTCGAGCGCCTTGTACCCAGTTCCTTGAACCGGGATGCGACCCTCAGGAAACCGGAGATAAACTGGTCGCGAGTCATGCCGACGCCGTTGTCCGTCACTACAATTCGACCGCTGCGAGGATCATCCAAGGACTCGCCATGGACTAGGACCTCGGTGGCGTCGGCATCGTAGGAGTTCTTGATGAGTTCGATCAAGGCAGTCGAATCTCGCCCGACGAGGAGTTCTCCGAGTTCCCGGAACAGGTGAGTGTCAACCGTGAACCGCGGGTCTTCCGTGACGCTAGACATTCGGATGAATCTCGGAAGCCGGGGCGCGCGTGCGGAAGGGGCGACGCCATTTCATCAACTTCCTGCGCTGTTCTCGAAGAGTGTTGATGTCGGCTGCACTCAGCCCGAGCCCAGCACGGAGTACATGCTTATCGGCCAAGGACCTTGCCTCCTCCTCACGACCCGCCCGAAGGAGGCGATGGATCGGCTCAAACGCGCACTCGGCGCTTGGGACCAATGGGACCGGGAGGCGGTTCAGCGTGCCGGGCTCGATCTTGAGTACACCGCCTCCGTAACGGCGGCCGTAGAGTTCCGCCCAGAGACCGACGGCACTCGTGAGGAATCCCACGGCTACGGCCTCCGGCTCAACAGGAAGACCCTCTTTCCAGCCGACCCAGTGCATCGTGTTGGTGCAATGGAAACCCCCTCGGTTGAGGACCAACAACGGAGGGCCCAATCGTGCGCAGGTAGCGAATGCATCTGGCGGATCGGGGAGATCGATCTGAAACCAGTCGTCCCGGAGCGCACACTTGTATCTCTGCTCGACACCGTTTTGAACACCCTCGTCGATCCATCGCTCGACCTCGGCACTTCCGCCGTTCTCCGGGGGGCGGACCAAGAAGGCCCGACCTCCGTTCTTCGCGAGACGCTCGTGGTCGTCGGCGTCCAAGGCCAAACCTGTAAGCCACCGCGTGCGCGCTACGATGGGATGGCGCGAGGGTTCCGGCACGCCCAACTCGTCAAGGTTACGCCGAGATCGAATGAAGTGGCCGTTGGCTCCCGTTACGATGCCGACGCGCACGGTGGCGAGTTCCGAGACACGCCGAAACTCTGGACCCTCTTCAAGCCGACGCAGTAGGGCGAGCACCGCAGAATCGATTCTTCGCCCGCGCACGAGTGCGGACTGCGCTTCGCGGGATCCGTCCGAACGTGCGAGCGCGGACTCAATTTCTTCGACGGAATCGACTGCCGCTTCTCTCGACTCGCCACACTCTCCGAAACCGGAACATGCCACGAGTACGACTGCTTCTTCGGTGCCTTCGAAGAAGCGCTCGCGGATGTGGACCAAGCGAGTGGTCGAAAACCGCTGGCGGAGGACCGCGCGCACCGGCTCGGCGTAGTCGGCCTGAAGGATCGCCTCCGGCACGAGCATCGCGAGTCGCCCGTTGACGGCGAGGTATTCCAAGGAGTGGAGAAGGAAATAAGCCCAGAGGCTGGCTGTGGCGGGCAAGTTTAGTGGCGAGGCGGCGGCCACGATCCGTGCGGTCTCGCGCTGCTCCTCCGTCATCCAGTGGTGTCGGACATACGGTGGATTGCCCACGATGGCCGCGAACGGATCCGGCGACAACTGAGCGGGCGATGTCTTCAGGAAGTCGTTGGTCGTGAAGTTGGCATCGACGAGACGCGCGTCGGATTCCACCGCGTCGGCGCAAGCGCCATCAATGTCAACTCCGTACAATTGCTCATATGGGCCTTCGATGCCGCGCTCCGCGAGTACGTGAGCGGCCGCGTCCACGAAGGCACAGCCTCCGTAGCTTGGGTCGAGGAGTGGTCCGGTTCGGTCGCCCAAAGCCCACCGAGCCATCGTAGTCGCTACGTCACGGGGCGTGTAGTACGCGCCCAAGCGCCGACGACGGCTGACTTGTGAGCCCGCCAAGGTTGACTGCGCATCAGGTGTCGTACCGGACGCAACCTCTGGCGCGGCCTGCTCTTCAACCACGGTTGGAGTCATGGCCTCCCTCGAAGGTCCGTGCGGGGCGGAAGCGGTAAGCCCCGTAACGCTACGAGGAATCTGAAGCGGGTGCCAACCCGACCAAGCCACTTGTCGGACCGGCGGGATCCCTATCGCCGTACAGGATCGAGACGATTTCCGCCGCGGGAAGCGCGCGGACACGCCGGGCCAGTCGGTATCGTCGCATACCAGCGTGGACGATATCAAGGCGGTCGAGGTTCAGCGTCTCCAGCGCCGACCGCATGGATCGAGTGAGCCGGGGCGCTTCCGAGCGCTTGACCTCGAAGCCGTAGCGCCGCGCTCCGTCCATCACGAGGAGGTTGAGTTCCGCCCCCGTGTGCGTGGACCAGTGGAAGCACCGCTCCGGCGACGCCCGCAGCAGATGGGCGATCTGCTGGATGATAAACCCTTCCCACGAGGCCCCCACCTTGGGATGCGACACGACATCCGTCCGGTTGGTAAGCCCGAGCAGCGCGTGCAGGATGCCCGAGTCGCCGATGTAGACCTTCGGGGATCGCACTTGGCGCCTGCTGATGTTCTCGAACCAGGGCTGGAGCTGCCGCACCACGAAGACCGAGGTCAAGAGGTCAAGGTACCGCCGGACCGTCGCGTGGGAGACGCCGAAGGCGCGCGCGAACTCGGCGCCATTCCAGATCTGTCCGTGCCAGTGCGCGAGCATCGCCCAGAAGCGGCGGAGCGTCGCCGATGGGATGGTGCTCCCGAGTTCCGGGAGGTCCCGTGCCAAGAGCGTACGGATGAACCCGTCGCGCCAGCGGCGGCTGGCGGGTTCGGACCGGGCGAGGTACGAGCGCGGGAATCCACCGCGCAGCCAGAGTCGCTCCAAGTCCTCCACCTCGGCGAGGCCGAAGCCGTCGAGTTCGTGGAACGCGACGCGGCCGGCGAGCGACTCCGACGTCTGCCGCAGAAGTTCGGGCGAAGCGCTTCCCAGCACGAGGAAGCGGGCCGGAGGACCGGGGCGGTCCGCGAGGACGCGCAGGAGCTGGAAGATGTCGGGCAGCCGGTGGACCTCGTCCAGAACCACGAGGCCCGCGAGCGGCCGCAGTTCTAGCCCGGGATCTTCCAGCCGTGCTAGATCGGCGGGATCCTCCAGGTCGAACCAAGCCACGGGCTCGGAATACGCCGCCGCCAGTTGCCGGGCGAGCGTGGTCTTCCCCACCTGCCGCGCGCCCAGCAGGGCGACGACGGGGAACTCTCCCAGCAGCAGCCGGACGCGGCTCAAATCGTGCTCTCGGGTGATTGCCATCATTGAAATATGACTGGTTACCGATCAGATTTCAATGATGTGGCATCCGCCCGTTGCATTCTGGAATGCTCGATGGTCTGGGCCGGGGTACGATCGGCTCGCCGAGACGAAAATGTCCCGCATGACCTCGACCTCGGCCTTGCCGGCGGGAGAGAAATGTGACATTCTGTCGTCACCGTCCAAACTCTCCGCTTGTCGAGGCCAGCCATGTCCGCTCTCAGCCCGAGAGAACTTCGAGATCTTCGGGAAAGGCTCGGTTTCTCCCAAGGCGAGCTCGCGGACTGGCTCGCAGTAAGCCGACGGACGATTCAGCGATGGGAGAACGGCGACACGGCTCCGAACCATGCTACGGTGCTTGTTCTCCGCCGAGCCGCTGGCCGATCGGGCTCTCTTGGTATCGACGCACCAAGCTCCTCCGACTTCACGTTCATCGATCTATTCGCCGGCATCGGCGGCATGCGCATCGGTTTCGAGGCGAACGGTGGGCGGTGCATCTACACCTCCGAGTGGGACCGGTTCTGCCGGCAAACGTACACGGCGAACTTCCCCACGACTCACGCGATCACCGGGGACATTCGCGACGTTGGCACATCTGACATCCCCTCTCACAACCTTCTGCTGGCCGGATTTCCGTGCCAGCCGTTCTCGGTCGCAGGCGTGTCCAAGAAGAATTCGCTTGGTCGACCTCATGGTTTTGCCGACGAGACGCAGGGAACGCTGTTCTTCGACATCGCACGAATCCTGCGGGATCGCCGACCGACTGCTTTTCTCCTCGAGAATGTGAAACATCTCCGGGGCCACGATCAGGGCCGTACGATGGACGTGATTCTGAGAACCTTGGAAGATGAGTTGGGTTATGTCGTCACCACTCGCGTAATCGACGCGAAATCGTTCCTGCCGCAGCACCGCGAGAGAATCTTCATCGCGGGCTTCGCAGAAGACACCGGCTTCTCGCTGGAGGCCCTCGAACTCCCTGACTCGACAAGAGGACCGAAGCTCGAGAGCGTACTGCATTCGGAGGATGGTACCGAGGAGGCGGAACCGCCGTTCACGGAAGGCGAACTCGCTGCGGTGTCGGGGAAGTACACGCTAAGCGATCACCTCTGGTCCTACCTGCAGGAGTACGCACGCAAGCATAGGAGCCGCGGCAACGGATTCGGCTTCGGGTTGGTCGGTCCGGCGGACACGGCGAGGACGCTTTCCGCGCGATACTACAAGGACGGATCGGAGATTCTCATCCGCCAGAACGGCTCGAACCCGAGACGGTTGACCCCGCGGGAGTGCGCCCGGCTAATGGGCTTCGATGGACCCGGCCAGAACGAATTCGAGATTCCAGTGTCGGATACCCAGGCGTACAAGCAGTTCGGCAATGCCGTCGCAGTGCCCGTCGTTTCCGCGATCGCCGCCGCGATGGCCCCCCACATCGTTTCGCTGGCCACCACTTCCGATCAGCTCGAGTTCATGCCCAGACTCCAGACCGCCTGAAGATGACAGACATCGTAGACGCACGAACCCGTAGTGCGATGATGGCGGGGATCCGTGGCAAGGACACGAAGCCCGAGATGCTCGTTCGCCGCTTTCTCCATCGCTCCGGCTTCCGCATCCGGCTTCATCACAAGGATCTGCCGGGACGACCAGACATCGTTTTGTCGAGATTTCGGACGGTCGTCGAAGTAAGGGGCTGCTTCTGGCATCGGCACGAGAACTGCCCTTTCGCCTACATGCCGAAGTCGAACCGCGAGTTCTGGGAAGCAAAACTGAATGGGAATCGTGACAGAGATCTGCGTAACCGCCAGCTGCTCAAGGAGTTGGGTTGGAAGACCATCGAAGTCTGGGAGTGCGAACTTGGGGACGATCAGGTGCTGGAGGAGCTACCCGACCTCATCCGGGCCGGGCCTGTTGGGCTCCGTGGCCCCTCATGAGCGAACACCTCCTGTATTCTGGCTAGCTCCATGAAGCGCGGAGAACTGCGGGACTACTTCCTGGGGATTGGCGCAAAGTACCTGTCCGCGGTCGATGCTGAACCAAAAAAATCAAACCAGCATGAGATCGGTGTGACAGCGTTAATGCGTGAGCAGTTCCTCGGAAGTGAGCGAAGGCGCTTTGTCGTCCGGTATGTCTGGCTGGGACAGGGTTCGGAGACGCTCACGGCCTACGACACTGCCACCTACTACGACACCCGAGAAAACCAGCCTCACCGTCGCCCGGAATGGCGGCTCTATTACCCCGCCAACGCCGTCACGGAATCCATGAACGCGGGCGACACGTTATTCCTCGGGCTGCGCAAGGATGGAGCCCTCTACTTCATCGTGTGCCCACGCGGATCGACCAGCGAACAGCAGCTTTCGTGGCTCTTTGGTGTGCGCGCCGACGAGTCCTTCGTATCGCGAGATGTTCGCAGCGGCGAGCCCGAATTGGGTTTCGCCGCCGGATTCATCTTCGACGAACTCGGGATCGAGTTCGAAGAACCTTATGAGGCCGAACTCGACTCACTTGTCGAGGGATATGGTACCACGTTCCCGAAGACGGCTGAGTTTTCGGAACTCGCGCGCCGGAGCCTCTTTGATGTCGTGAGTCCCGAGGAAGACCCCGACGCTGCTCTTCTTGCTTGGTTGGATCATGAGGAAGCTCTGTTCCGATGTCTCGAGAGGAGAGTCGTTGCCGACCGTATCGAGCGCGGCTTTGTACGAGAAAGTGGAGTCGATGTCGACGGTTTCCTAGGCTTTTCTCTTAGCGTCCAGAATCGACGGAAGTCACGAATGGGCCATTCCCTAGAGAACCATGTGGAGGCGATTCTCGTGGCGGCCAAGATCTCGTACGTCCGCGGAGCCGTGACGGAGCACAATCACAGGCCGGATTTCCTGTTTCCCGACTCGGACGCATACCACGCCGCACCGGCCGGCGGGTCGGCATGCTTGGCGATGCTCGGAGTCAAGTCGACGTGCAAAGAACGCTGGCGTCAGGTGTTGGCCGAAGCCGAGAAAATCCCTCGAAAACACCTGTTGACGCTGGAGCCAGGGATATCCGAGCCTCAGACGCACCAGATGGATGCGTCCAACCTGCAACTGGTTGTTCCACGCGCCATCCATGCGAGCTACACCGATGAGCAACAGGGATGGCTGTGGAGCCTAGGGGAGTTTATTCGACACGTCGAGCGTGCGCCGGGATGATGGCACGTTGACGGGGGTCCGTAGGTTCGGGACGGGTCGAGCAGGCGCCGGGGCGGGAGCCCTCGCTCGTTCGCGAACCTTCACGGGAGTCTCAGCGACACCATGGGAACGGATCTCATCGCCGACCTCATCCTGTCGGCCACGTTGATCGGCGTTTGCGTCATCTTCTGCAGGCTGTCGCGCAACCTGCGCAAGGAACTGCGCGCTGAAATCCGCGGGGTGGACGAGCGCCTGGGCAACCGCATCGACGCCGTCCGCGCCGAACTCGTGGAGACGCGGGTGGCCGCGGCGGACCGGGTCGCCCGCGTCGAGGGGCACCTGTTCGGAGTCCACCCGCCCGATCCCGAGATCGATTCGAGCTGACGGGTTGCCCGCCGCCCGTCCTCGGGCCGACCTTCCCAACCTGCGAATCCCACAGGCGAAACTGCCCGATAGCCACCAGCCACCGGCACAAGGTGCGATCATGATCGATTTCGAGAGACTCCACGCGAACCGGTACGCCCGCCGCGGCGCCACCTCCCGCTTCCCCGCCCTTCTCCTCGCGGGGATGGCGAGTCTCGGCGCACTCGGCGTCCTCGGTACTCCCGGGGTGCTCGCCGCCCAGGACGGCGAGGATGACGAGGACGGCGCGCCCGAACTGAACTCCGGGTTCATCTCCGGCATCGGGTGGCGCAGCATCGGTCCCGCCATCGCGTCCGGGCGAATCGCGGACATCGCGGTGGATCCCACGGACCGGAGCGTGTGGTACGTCGCGGCCTCCTCCGGGAACGTGTGGAAGACGACGAACGCGGGAACGACCTGGACGCCGATCTTCGACGACTACGGCTCGTACTCCATCGGGGCTATCGCGCTCGACCCCAACGACCACCTCACGCTGTGGGTGGGGACGGGGGAGAACAACGGGCAGCGCTCGGTCGGGTACGGGGACGGCGTCTACAAGTCGATCGACGGGGGGCGCTCGTTCCGGAACATGGGACTCGAGACCTCCGAGCACATCGGGAAGATCCAGATCCACCCGGACGATTCGGATGTCGTCTTCGTGGCCGCACAGGGGCCGCTGTGGAACGCGGGCGGCGAGCGTGGGCTGTACCGAACGACCGACGGGGGCGAGACGTGGGAGCGCGTGCTCGAGATCGACGAGCACACGGGCGTGAACGAGGTCTATTTCGACGCGAGGAACCCGGACGTGATGTACGCCACGTCGTGGCAGCGGCGGCGCCACCAGTGGACGATGATCGACGGCGGGCCGGGCTCCGGAATCCACAAGTCGACGGACGGCGGGAATACGTGGCGCGAGATCAACCGCGGCCTTCCCTCGGGGGACAAGGGGCGCATCGGGTTCGCGATCTCGCCGCAGAGCCCGGACGTCCTGTACGCGATCGTGGAGGCGAGCGGCGACGCCGGGGGGACCTTCCGGTCGGAGAACATGGGGGAGAACTGGTCGCGGACGTCGCGCTACCAGTCGGGCGCGCCGATGTACTACCACGAACTGTATGCGGATCCGCACCGCTTCGACCGCATCTACTCGCTCGACACCTTCCTGCAGGTGTCGGAGGACGGCGGAGAGACGTGGGAGCGGTTCCCGACGCAGGGCGTCCACGTGGACCATCACGCGCTGACGTTCGATCCGGACGACCCGGACCACCTCATCCTCGGCAACGACGGGGGACTCTACGAGACGTGGGACTTCGGGGAGAACTGGCACTTCTTCCGCAACCTGCCGCTCACGCAGTTCTACAAGGTCGCGACCTCGAACGACGAGCCGTTCTACTACGTGTACGGGGGGACGCAGGACAACAACACGCTCGGCGGCCCCTCGCGGACGGCCGACAACGCGGGGATCCGGAACTCGGACTGGTACGTGACGCTGGGGGGCGACGGGTTCGACCCCGTCATCGACCCCGAGAACCCGGACATCATCTACTCCCAGCTTCAGAACGGCGTGCTGTCGCGCTTCGACCGCGTGTCGAAGGAACGGCTCGACATCCAGCCGCAGGAGGACGCGGACGGGCCGCCGCTGCGCTGGTACTGGGACGCGGCGCTCCACATGTCGCCGCACGACAACCACCGCCTCTACTACGGGGCGCAGATCCTCTTCCAGTCCGACGACCAGGCCTCGACCTGGCGGCCGATCTCGGGCGACCTCACGCGCAACCTCGACCGCAACCAGCTCGAGGTGATGGGGCGGGTGTGGAGCGTGGACGCGGTCGGCAAGAACCGCTCGACGTCCGTGTTCGGGCACATCGTGGCGGTCTCGGAGTCTCCCTTCGTGGAGGGGCTCATCTACGCGGGCACGGACGACGGGCTCGTGCAGGTGACGGAGGACGGGGGCGAGAACTGGCGCGCGGTGGAGAGCTTCCCGGGGGTGCCGGACACGAGCTTCGTGCACGACGTGGAGGCGTCGCTGCACGATCCCAACACGGTGTTCGCCGTCATCAACAACTTCAAGCGCGGCGACTTCCAGCCTTACGTGCTCAAGTCGACGGACCGCGGGGTGACGTGGACCTCGATCTCGGGGGATCTCCCGGAGAATGGACCCGCCTTCTCGATCGTGCAGGACCACGTGGAGCCGAACCTGCTCTTCCTGGGGACGGAGTTCTCGGCCTTCACGTCGGTGAACGGGGGCGAGTCGTGGATGGAACTGGGGACGGGGCTGCCGACGATCCCGGTGCGCGAGCTGGAGATCCAGAAGCGGGAGGGTGATCTCGTCGCGGCGACCTTCGGGCGCAGCTTCTACGTGGTGGACGACTACACGCCGCTGCGGGAACTCGCCGCGCGCTCGGACGAGATCCTCGCCTCGGACGGGCACATCTTCGACGTGAAGGACGGGGAGATGTTCCTGCGCTGGAGCCCGGGCGGGACGAACGGGGCGGACTTCTACACGGCGGACAACCCGGACTTCGGGGTCACGTTCACCTACTACGTGGGCGAGACGCTGCGGACGCGGGAGGCTGCGCGGCGGGCCGAGGAGAGGCGGGCGCAGCGGCGGGGGGAAGATACGCCCTATCCGACGTGGGAGGAGCTGGAGGCGGAAGACCGGGAGGAGGCGCCGAGGGTGTTCCTCACGATCCGGGACGACGACGGGAACATCGTGAACACGGTGAACGGGTCGACCTCGCGCGGCATGCGCCGGGCGACGTGGAACTACCGGTACCCGGGCTACAACCCGGTCACGGGCGGCGGCGGTGGCGGGGGCGGCTTCGGCGGGTTCGGAGGCGGGGGCGGCAACGGGCCCATGGCGTTGCCCGGGAGCTACACGGTGTCGCTCTCGCAGCGCGTGGACGGCGAGGTGACCGAGCTGGCCGGGCCGGTGCCGTTCGAGATCGCGCCCATGGGGGGCTCGGCGATCCCGCTCCAGGACCGGGCGGCGGTGCTCGCCTTCCAGCGACAGACCGGGGAGCTGCTCCGCGCCGTCTCCGGGACGCAGCGTGTGGCGGGGGCCGCGATGGCCCGCATCTCGGCCATGAAGCAGGCCCTGGACCGCTGGCCGTCGGCCGATCCGGCCCTCCGGCAGGAGGCCCGCGCGCTCGAGCTGCAGCTCCTCGACCTGCAGGAGACGCTGAACGGCTCGCGCACGCGGGCCTCCCGCGCCGAGCCCGAGATGCCGGGGATCGTGGCGCGCGTGAACCAGGTCGTGCGCGGCCACTGGAACGGCCTGCACGGCCCCACGCAGACGCACCGCGAGCAGTACCGGATCGCGAACGACGCATTCACCGCGCTCTATCCCGACATGCAGCAGTTGATCGAGGCGGACCTGCCGGCGCTCGAGGCGCGGTTGGAGGCGGCCGGCGTGCCGTGGACGACGGGCCGCGCGCTCCCCGACTGGCCGCCGAACGGGTAGGTGTCGGCTTTCGCGCGCGGGGTCGGCTCCGGTAACCCGGCGGGTGGCGGTCCCGCGTGAAGATCCTCTCGTACCTGTGGAAGACGATCGGGCCCCGGCGGGTGGGGCTCGTCGTCATGTGCGTGTACACCGCGTGGCTCGTCTTCTTCTACCGCTACCACTGGGTGGACGGAATCAACCTCCTCAACCACGAGGTCGGCCGCGTCGTCTTCTCGCCGCTGGCCCGGCTTTCGGCCGGCGGAGAAACGCTCGCCGTCCTGGCCGGACCGCTGCTTCAGCTCGCCGTGCCCCTCTACATCACGTACCGGCTGTGGCGGCGGGGGGAGGCGACTCCGGCGGCGGTGAGCGCGCTCTGGTCGGCCGAGAGCCTGATGTACGCGGCGGAGTCCATGGCCGGCGCGCACCGCCTTGCCCTCCCCGTGATCGGCGATCACTCGAACAACTGGCGCCTTCTCCTGGACCGCATCGGCGCCCTGGAGTCCGCCGAGCAGATCGGCCTCGCCCTCCACCTCCTCGCCAGCGCCGCCGCCGTCGCCGCCGTCTGGTGGGCCATCCGCCTCGAGAATTTCCGGACCTCTGAGTAGGGGCCACGGTACGGTCTCGAACCGGTGGGGTGGCGATCGTTCGCTCCGGCACAGATCATCTGGCCGGACTGATCACCCGAGATCGGAGGCACAACCTTGAAGCGAAGCAATCCCGAACCGGACTCCCGGCGATCTCCGGCTACGCTGCATGAACTCCTTTCTCGCTCTCCGCTGAAACACCTCGATTTCGAGGCAGAGGGAGTACGTAGTCCGGTGCGGGAAACGTGCGACTGGTTGACGCCCGCGCTCTCGCCCGGTACCGAACCCCCCCGGGGTGGGCCGCCGGTGACTACGCTTCGCGAGTTGCTTCGTGACCTCGACGATGCCCGGAGCGATCGGTGGTGAGGGACCACACGTCCTTGCGCTGGGCTGCCGTGTGCCTGGTGTGGGTCCTCTGGGCGGCGGTCCAAGCGACCGAACTCGGAGCGCAGGGGGTCGATCCCGCGGCGTACGAGCACTTGGTCGAGCCGCGGATCGTGGAGCGGGCGGACGAGCGGGTGTTGGAAGTGGGGGCCGTTGGCGATCCGGACGACGTGGGCAGCGCCGCGTTCGGGCTCCTCTTCCAGCTCTACTTCTCGAGCGGAGCGGCGACCGGGTTCACGCCCGCGGTCGCCCGCGCGCGCTGGCAGGAGGGGCTGGACGAGATTCCGAGGAGCGAATGGATCGGCCGCTACGCGCTACCCGTCCCTGAGGCCGTGGAATCGCTGCCGGAGCACACGCCGCCGGACGGCGTGACCGCCTCGATCACGACGTGGGAGTACGGAACCGTCGCGGAGATCCTCCACATCGGCCGCTACGACGCCGAGCAGCCCACGATCGAGCGCCTCAAGGCGTTCGTCGAGGCCGGGGGCTACGAGACGTTCGGCGGACACGAGGAGGAGTACATCGTCGGCCCGAGCATGGCCGGCCCCGGCAACCCCGACGAATACCGCACGATCCTCAGATACCGCATTCGCAAAGCGGATCTGGGCCGTGGTGGTGGGCCGTCCGGTCAGAGAGGTTTGTCGGGCCGAGAGGGATAGCGTGCCACGCCCCGCTGAGCGATACCGAAGGCGGCGGCGGCGAGCAACGTGAAGATGGCCAGCGTGACCACTCCAATGGCGATGAGGGCGTAGGGATGCTCCAGGAATGACCGGAGTGCGGCGCCGATGCCTTCGCGTTGCAGCAGGCCGAGCGCCCACGGCGCGACCCAGGCCAGAAGGACGACCATCGCCGCGATCGACCAACTGATGAGTCTCGTCAGTTCACAGGCCGCAGCGGCCGTCAGGCACCAGGCCGCAAGCGTGAGCAGCGCCCAGTACCCCAGCGCGATCTGAAACGGCGCCACCCCCACAAGCACCCCCCACTCGGCGGGCGGCTCGACCAGCATGAGCGTCACGCCGGTGGCGATCACGCCGGGCAACAACCCCGCGGCCGCCGCAAGGAAACGGGCCGCAACGAGATCGGCTACGGTCACCGGAAGGGACAGCAGGAACTCCAATGTCCGATCGAGCTTGTCTCGCATGACGGCGATGGGCACCGCCACGACCAACCCCAACGTCACGCCCATGACGACCACCAGGACGTTCTCGTCGGTGGCCCGTCCGATGACGTAGAACAGGACGAGACCGGCCGCCCCGGCAAGATACAGGCGCACCAACAGGGGCTTGGCGCGCTGGATTTCCACGCGGGTCAGGTCGCCGACATGCCGCAGGTTCAATGGGCGTCCAGAAGGTCGTAGAGGGCATCCGCCAGCGACGCGTAGTCGGCGCGCATGTGTCGCACGGCACGGTCGGCGATCATGGTTCCGTCGACGAGGACCAGCACGCGTTCGGCCAGCCATTCGACATCCTCGAGGATGTGGGTCGAGAACAGCAGGACTCTACCCGGGTCTTCGTCCAGGCTCTCGACGACGACGTCCATTAGGCGCCGGCGCATGACCGGGTCAAGGCCGGCCGTCGGCTCGTCGAGGAGCAGGACGCGGGGTCGGCAGGCCTCCGCCGACACGAACGCAACCTTCGCCTTGGTACCGCTCGAAAGAGTTCCCAGACTCGCGGCGTCGGAAATCTCCAGGCGATCCGTCAATCGCGCCTCGTAGTCGCGATCCCAGTTGTCGTAGAAGCGTGCAAGCAGGTCGAAGTGCTGCCGAACTGTCATTCCGGCGAATCCGAGGAGTCTTTCCGGCATCACGCGAACGTGATTGTGCAAGCCGGGGAGGAGCGTGCGCGTATCGACGCCTCCGAACCGCACGTCGCCTTCGTACTCCGGCAGCAACCCCGAGAGCGCCCGCGGGATCGTGGTCTTCCCCGCCCCGTTCGGACCGACGAGGGCCACGCGTTCACCCGCGGTCAGTTCGATGCTGAGTGGTTCAAGCTCGAACAACGGGTACTTGACCGCGAAGGAGCACAGCTCGATGTCGGGGTCTCGCGTAACGATCATCTCTTATGAACCTGGCGTTCATCCATCCACTGCTCTTCCAGCTGCCGGAGGGTCTCGGTGAGTTCCGAGCGCAGTCTGGCGAACTGCTCGCGGCGATCGGGGCGGCCCTGCAGCCTCAGGAAGACGGCGGTGTCCTCTCGCACCTCGCGGGCGAGTTCCATCCACAGCATCGCCACGAAGCCGCACGCGGGGGGCACCACGGCCGCCACCGCGGCGACCGTCCATCCCCCCACGAGATAGCCCAGCACGGGCCCCAGGATCCAGGCCGCACACGTCCCGGCCAGGAGCGTCCCCAGCTTGACCGTCGCGGTGACCTCGAGCTCGGGTTTCACGAGCCTGACGACGAAGCCGGGCAGCCGGACTATGGGAGCCCAGAGCAGGGATCCGGCCACCGCGAAGGGAAGCCCAAGCGCCAGGAGCGTTCCGCGCACGACGACGTACTTCGCGACCGGGAGGAAGCTGTAGCGGGGAGGCACGTCCCCTTCCCCGGCACGGAGCTCGTCGCTCAGCCGGGCATACCGCGCCACCTTTTCCACCAGGCGGCGGTGCTCCTCGGGGTGCGCCCGGCGGATCCATTCCAGGCCCCGCGCGAAACGCTGCAGGCGGGGGAAGCGCGTCCCCAGCGGCTCCCGGGTCCGCCACGGCACCCACCGCAATTCACGGACGTAGAGCTGCTCCGCCACCTCGACGAGAATCCGGTCTCGGGGGCGGCCGAAGTTCAGCGTCTCGCGGCGCACCCCCCGCTCGATCCGCTCGGTGAGCCTGCGCCCCGCGGCGACGGGATCCTCCCGGTACGCCTCCTTCAGGTCCGCGCACCCGAACGCCTTGCCGAACCGCACGGCGACCTCGGTTCTGGCCAACTCCTTGGCGGCATAGGTGATCCCCACGGGCGCGATCGACAGCCCGAGCCCCCAGTCGGCGCCCTCCTCCGCCTGCAGCGCGATCCGCGCGGTCCCCGTGCGGAACTCCGCCAGGCGCGCCTCGGAGTGGCTCTTGCCCTCGGGATAGATCTGGATGGCGCCGCCCCCGTGGAGCACGTCGACCGCCGACCGGAACATCTCCTCGTTGCGGTGCATTGCCTCGGGATCGTCCTCCCTGCGGTGGACCGGTATGCCGCCCAGCGCCCGCAGCATCGGACCCAGAAGGAACCGGTCGAAGAGCGGTGCGCGACCCAGCGGCCGCGTGATCCGGTCGCTGCACCGGAAGATCAGCATGGCATCGACAAGGCTGTTGGGATGGTTGGCCGCCACGATCAACGGACCGTCCGGGAGCGGAGGCCCATGCCGGTCCACGCGATAGAAGAGCGCGGCCGCGGTTCCGGTGATGCCGGCGATCAGCCTCGGTATCCGGTCCAGGTTTCCGCCTCCATCCCCCGTCGTGGGTCGAGTGCGGCGGCCTCTTCGCCTCCCGTCAGCGGCGGGCCGCGCGCAGGTAGCGTCGCCCGAGGCGAGCCATGCGCTCGTCGCCGAGTCCCTCCGCCTCGCCGATCAGATCCTCGATGTGCGGCGCCAGGGCGGGGTCGCCCCAGCCGTAGCCGGTCGCGGTCTCGGCGCTGTGCGTGTTGCCGATGTGGGCGCCCTCCAGGAGGGCCCGCGCGGCGGCCGCGTCGAAGCGCGGCGACTCACGCGGCGGGAGCGCGTAGCGCGGCTCGGGTTCGTGCGTCGCGTCTTCGTTGACGAAGGCTCTGGACATCGCGACGTGGCTCGCTTCGGGGGTCCGGCCCGGGACGGACCTCCCCGGACGCGGGACCTTTCCTCGACTAGTGGACGACCGCTCCGGCCCGCGCCTGCACCGGGGCCGCGCCGCCCGTGCTCTTGATATAGGCGTAGGGGTCGTGCTCGATCGCGCCCTCCGGCAGGAACTCCCACAGCGGCCCGAGATCGTGCTTCACGCGGTCGATGTAGAACTGCGGCAACTCCTGCGTCTCGCCCTCGAAGTAGTCCCGGAACTTCCGGTCCGACTTGAGCTTGTCGCGCACGGTCGTGTAGTAGGCGATCCTCCCGTTCCCCTCCGACGAGAGTGCGCGCACGGCGTTCAGGAGCCGTGGGATGCCGCCGCGGTTGGCCCTCAGCCGACGCCAGACCGCCCGCTTCGAGAAGCTGTACTGCGTGAGGTCGATGACGTGGTCGTAGAACTCGATCCACTCGTAGTTCTTCGGCTTGAGGTTCATCGCGTGATTGTTGTTGAGGAAGTGGAACGGGAAGCCGAGCACCCGCCCTTCCTGCTGGTATTCGAGGTTGAGGGGGGCCGCCTCTCCGAACGACGTCAGCAGGGAGTAGCCCGGGAAGGCGGCGGGCGAGGCATCCAGGAACTTCTTCGTGAGCTCGAAGGGCTCGGGGCCTTCGTCACAATCGAGACCCATCACGAAGTTGGTCTGGAGATAGGGGATGTAGCTCGTGATGAGGTTGGAATGGTCCGACACCTGGCGGACCTTCTCGAGCCCGTGACGGTTCCGGGACTTCGACTTGTTCCCCAGCATGTACCACGACTCGACGCCGGGCAGGATCGCACGGAAGCCGGCTTTCGCGAGTCGCTTGAGCCGCGGCTCCCCGAGCAGGGAGAGGCTGCTCTCGGCGATGAACTCGATCGTGCCGGGGGGGACGGCCTCCTCGATCGCCCCCAGCACGTCATCGAAGCGGACCCCGAAGTTGGGGTCGTGCCAGCCGACGATCGGCCGCTTCATCTTCTTCGCGAGGAAGCGGAGGTCGTCCCGCATCTCGTCGAAGTCGAGCGGCTGGTAGGGAATGACCGAATCGATGCAGAAGCTGCAGGTGTACGGGCACCCGAGGCTGCCGAGCATGGGGACGATCTTGAACAACGGTGCCTTGTTGAGCGTCGGCTCGATGAACTTCCAGCGTGCGCGCACACCGGGCAGGGACACCGGCTGCGTCTCGGCCGTCACGTGGCGGCCCAGGGGCCGCTGCGGCTGGCAGTCGTCGAGGACTCCGTTGAGCACCTCCTTGTCGGTGAAGCCGAACACGTAGTCGAAGTACTTCTGAGCGTCCTGGGGATAGCAGCGGGCGTGCGGGCCGCCGATACAGGTGACGGCCCCCCGCTGGCGGAACATCTCGCTGATCGCGTAGGCGAGTTGGGCCCCCTGGGAAAACGCGCTCACGAAGAGCAGATCGATATCTTGCGGGAGTTCCTCGACGAGGTCCTCGAAGCCGGTGTAGCAGACGAGGCTCACATCGTGCCCGGCCTCCTCGCACCACGCGCCGAGAACCTGCGGCATGATGCTCGCGAGGTTCGCGTGCATCACCTTGGCGTACAGCGCCTTCGTGGGACCCTTCGAGACCAGGTCCACGATACCTACGCGGAGCTTGCGCAACGGCGATCCTCTCGGAATGGGGGCACGCGCAGCCGGGTCGAGCGCGCAGCGGAATCGAGTAAACTAGGTTCGGGCCACGCCCTGCGGCAATCGACCGGCGGGCGACGGCCCGCTAGCATGCCTCCTGGTTGACGCGCACGTACTCGCGCACGAACTCGTCCAGCATCCGGCCGACCAGACTCGTGACGGGATCCCCATCGCGTCCGAGATAAAAGCCGATTCCCTGTTGCGGCGTTTCCCACGTCGGGGCCCAGTTCAGCCACTCCGGCGCGGCGTCGGGGGAGTCCGCCGGGCGCCCGGCCCCTCCCGGCCGGGGATCGCTCTGCTGGTCGTACACGAGCTTCAGGAGACGCAAACGGATGACGTAGACCGTCACCACAGCGCTTGGGGAGAGTCTCTGCGCGCTGACGAAGACGGACAACTGGAGCGTGGATCCGCCCGCGCTGCCGGCGGGGGCGTCGATCCCGGCGGCTCGCAGCCGGCTCGTCGCCATGCCCTCCACGGCGGGTGTCGTGATGCCGGCGGGCCCGCCGGTGTTGGTGACGAAGACCTCCACCGGAACGGGGCGGCAGGCCGTGAACAGGGCGAACCGATCCCGGTTTGAGGGAGAGCCCTGGGCGGCCGCTTCGGCCGGGGCCCAGAGGCCGAAGACGACGGCTGGAACGAGCAGCTTCCGGGTAATCACGAACGGTTCACGATCGAGAGAGGTCCTTGCCCGACGAGTCGCCGACCATCTAGGAATGGACAACCTGATCCCGTCGGTTCCCTTTGCGCCAGATTCGGAGGAGAATCCGGATGTCCAATTCCGCAGATCGACGCTGCCGCGTCCGGAGGGTGATTCCCGCGCCCCCGGAGGCGGTGTTCCACGCCTGGACCGAACCGGATCGCATCCGGCGGTGGTCCTGCCCTCCGGGCGGGACGATCCGCGAATCGCAGGTCGATCTCGTCCCCGGGGGATCGTACCGCCTCCTGATCGAGGCGGAGGAGGGGACGCTCCATACCGCGTTCGGAGTGTACCGCGAGGTCGACGCCCCGAACCGGCTCGTGTATACGTGGGACTGGGAGGAGCCGGAGGCCGCGGTCGGCGAGACGCTCGTCACGGTCGAGTTCCGGGCCGACGGAGCGTCGACCGAGGTCATCGTCGTGCATGAAGGCTTCCCCGCCGCCGAGGCCGCGGAGGGACACCGCCTCGGGTGGACATGGTCGCTCGAGCGCCTGGAAGATCTCCTCCGCTGAACGCCTCTCCCACCCCCTCGGCCCGGGCGGCGACCGGCCTTTCCGCCCGGGGGATCTTCGCCTTCTGGGCCCCGCTGGCCGCCACATGGCTGATGATGGCGTTCGAGGGGCCCTATCTGGCGGCGGTCGTCGCGCGGCTGCCGGAGCCCACGCTGGGGCTGGCGGCCTACGGCGTCGCGATCGCGCTCGCCGTGCTGATGGAGGCGCCGGTCATCATGCTGCTGAGCGCCTCAACGGCCCTCGTGGAGGACGCCGTCTCCTACCGGCGGCTGCGGACGTTCGCGCACGGGCTGAACGCCTTCTCCACGCTGATGCTCCTCGTCGTGCTCGTGCCGCCGGTGCACCGCGGGCTCATGCTGGGGGCGCTCGGGCTGCCGGAGGAGCTGGCGCGCCTGACGTACGGGGCGCTGTGGTGTTTCCTGCCATGGCCGGCCGCGATCGGCTATCGGCGCTTCTGGCAGGGCGTGCTCATCCGCTCCGGGCGAACGCGGCTCGTGGCGGGCGGGACGGTCGTGCGGCTCGTCTCGATGTCGGTCGGTGCGCTCATCCTCGCCATCGCCACGGATCTCCCCGGCGCCGCGGTCGGGGCCTCCGCGCTCTCGTTCGGCGTCGTGATGGAAGCGGCGGTCGCGCGCTGGATGGCCCGGGACGCCATCCGCGCCCTGCTCGCCCCGACCGGCCGGCCGGCGGAGGCGGCCGACCCGGTGACGGTCTCGTCGGACCCCCATGACATCGCCGAGATCGGCCGCGTCGGCGTCTCGACCGCCGATCCGGCGTCGGCCGCGGGGACCGGCGGCCGCGAACTGGGCTTCGGTGAGATCGGACGCTTCTACCTGCCCCTGATGCTCACCTCGCTGATCGGCATCGCGATCCAGCCGATGCTCACCTTCTTCATGGGTCGCGCCGCGTCGCCGGTCGAGTCGCTCGCCGTGTTTCCCGTCGTGCACTCGCTCGGGTTCATCTTCCGTTCCGTGGGTCTCAGCTTCCAGGACGCGGTCATCGCGCTCCTGGGCCGACGGAACGAGGGTTACGAGGAGATCCGCCGCTTCGCGATCGGTCTCGGCGCGACGCTCTCCGGCATCCTCGCGCTTCTCGCGTTCACCCCGCTCTCGCAGCTCTGGTTCGTCCACGTGTCCGGCCTCACGCCCGAACTCGCCTCCTTCGCGATTCCGGCCGCCCGGGTGCTCACCCCCGTCCCCTTCCTCGGCGTCCTCCTCTCGCTCCAGCGGGGCACGCTGATCCGGCATCGGACGACGGGTCCGATCATCGTCGGGACCGCCGCGGAGATTTCGGCCGTCGCCCTCGTGTTCGTCGCGGTCGGCTGGGGGCTGGGCTGGGTCGGCGCGACCGCCGCCTTCACCGGCTTTCTGTTGGGCCGCCTGACCGCCAATATCTATCTGACGCCCAAGGTGCGGGCGGCGAGGCATGAAGCGGCAACAGCGATCGAGGGGGCAGGGAAATGATCCATCGAGTTCGGGTCGCGGCGGCGGCGGCAGGGTTCGCGGCGGCGGCGACGTTCATCGGCTCCGCGGAGGCGGAGGCGCAGGACCACACCGCGTCGACCGACGTGCTCACCATCGAGGAATGGACGGTGCCCTACCCCGACAGCCGTCCGCGCGACCCGTTCGTCGGGCCGGACGGCCGCGTCTGGTTCGTGGGACAGGCCGCGCACTACGCCGCCGTGCTGGACCCCGCCACGGGGGAGTTCACGCGCTATGACATGGACGACGGCACGGGACCCCACAACCTGATCGTCGACGATGACGGGTTGGTCTACTACGCGGGCAACCGGGCGAACCACATCGGAATCATCGATCCGGCCACGGGCGAGATCGACAAGATCATGATGCCGGACGAGCGGGCGCGGGATCCGCACACGCTGATCTGGGACGACAACGGGGACATCTGGTTCTCCGTGCAGGGCGGGAACCTGGTCGGCTTCCTCGACAAGGCGTCGCGGGAGGTGCGGCTGGTGGAGGCGCCCGAGGTGGAGACGCGCCGCGGGATGGGCTCGAGCCGGCCCTACGGGGTCAAGCTGGACTCGGAGAACCGGCCCTGGATCGCGCACTTCAACACGAACCTGATCGGGATGGTGGAGCCGTCCTCGTTCGAACTCATCGGCTACGACCTGCCCGAGGGCGCGCGGCCGCGCCGCCTGGTCATCGACTCGAAGGACCGGATCTGGTACGTCGACTACAGCCGCGGGAAGATCGGTCTCGTCGAGGAGGGCGGCGGATTCCAGCGGGAATACGACCTGCCGGCGGGCGAGGAGTCGCGCCCGTACGGGGTGGCCATCGACAAGTACGATGTCGTCTGGCTCGTCGAGACGGGAATCCAGCCGAACCGGTTCGTGGGCTTCGATACGGACACGGAGGAGTTCGTGGGCACGCTCGACGTGCCGAGCGGGGGCGGCACGATCCGGCACATGTACTACGATCCGGCCACGGATTCGATCTGGTTCGGGGCGGACGTGAACACGGTCGGCCGAGCGGTGGTGTCGCCGCGCTCGCGCTGATGTCCCCGCCGGGGCCCGCGGCCGCGCTCTGCGCCGCGGGCCTCTTCGCGCTGGTCGCGGCGCACGGCCCCCCGCACATCGAGGGGCCGCCGCCGGGCCACACGGGAGGCTTCGGGGAGCCGACCTGCGCCACCTGTCACTTCGGGGCTCCGCTCAACGAACCGGGGGCCGCGCTGCAGGTCGTCGGACTCGAGGGCGGCTACCGTCCCGGCCAGCGCCACCCGGTGACAGTCCGTTTCGAGAGCTTCGACATGCTCTCCGCCGGTTTCCAGGGAGCGTTCCGCTTCGAAGACGGGGATCGGCGCGGCGCCGGGGCCGGCGGGATCCGGCCGCTCGACGACCGCGTCACCGTCGTGCGCGGGGAGGGCGGCGACACGGAGTACGTCCAGCACACCCGCGCGGGCTCGGCGCCGACGGACGGCGTCGCCGAGTGGACCTTCGAGTGGCGCGCTCCCGACGCCGACGCCCCGGTCGTCCTGCACCTCGCCGCAAACTCCGGAGGAGGCGACGACTCCCCCCTCGACGACCTCGTCTACACCCTCTCGATCACGGTCCCGCCGCGCGGACGCTGACGGCGGTCACACGTTCCCGCGGGAACGTCCCATTCGGCCAGTTCCGCCACTGGCCGGTTCCGACGTTCCCGCGGGAACGTCTCCGAACCCACTTCGGCCTTCAGCCGGGGGGGAGCGCCTTCGGGCGCCAGAGGCCGATCAGGCGGCTGCGGCGGGCCGAGCGCAGTTCGGTCCAGTCGTCGATGTCCAGTTCCACAGCGGCGAGGGCGGCGGTCGGCATGTACTCGCCCTCGCCCGTCAGGTGCCAGACGAGGGAGGTAATGCCCGGGTTGTGACCGACGAGCATGAGGCGCTCCGCCGTTCCCCCCATCGCCTCCGCGACCTCGATGTAGCCGTCGGGAGAGGCGCCGTAGAGGTCGTACGTCGTCTCGATCTCCACATCCGCGCCGAACTCCGCCGCCGCGAGTTCCGCCGTGGTGCGCGCGCGGACGGCGGTCGAACTCACGATGCGGTCGGGCACGAGGTCCTGCTCCGCCATGAACCGGCCCAAGCGGGGCGCGTCGCGGCGGCCGCGGGGGTTGAGGGGGCGGTCGTGGTCGCGGAGGCCGGGATGGTCCCAGGAGGACTTCGCGTGCCGGAGGATGAGCAGGGTCTTCATGTGATCACGGGAGTCACGTGCGTCGCGTGCGTCACGGGCGTCACCAGCGGATCGGGATCACGAGCATGGTCGCGACTCCGAGGAGGATCGTCGCCAGCCAGAGCAGGAAGGCGTAGCCGAGGATCTCCCCGAAGCGGCGCCGCGTCACCGCGAGGATGGGGAGCGCCCAGAACGGGTGGATGAGGTTGAAGGCGGAATCTCCGTACGCGTAGGCGAGGAGCACGGTCATGACGGACACATCGAGCGCCTCTCCGGCGGGGATCACGTACGGCGCCTCGATCATCCACTTGGAGCCCGCCGAGGGGATGAACATGCTCATTATCCCCGAATAGACGTAGACCACGAGGGGATAGAGCCGCGTCGTGGCGACCGCGGCGAACTGCTCGCCGAGCCAGCTTCCCAGGTTCGTGTTCTGGATGACCCCGAAGATGCCGGCGTAGAACGGGAACTGAAGGATGATTCCCCACGCCGAGGTCACTCCGTGGCGGCAGGCCCGCAGAAACGACGTCGGCCGGCCGTGGAGGAGGAGCGCCACGGCGAGGAAGACCGTGTTGTACGCGTTGATCGTCCAGCTCGCGCCGAAACCGCGGGTGACGATCGAGTGGATGAGGGGATACGCGAGCAGGACGGCGGCGAGCAGCGTCCAGCCGCGGAAGCGGTCGAGGCGCTCGGCCGGCGTCGTGCCCGCGCGCGCCGGCGGCGGGGGCGCGGGGAGGATCTCGTCGACCTCCGCCTCCGTGAGGGTGACGGCGTCGCGGTGCGGGTGGAGCGCCATCGCGGCCACGAGACCCACCAGCAGCATGACGGCGGCGTAGCCGAGGTTGAAGGGATGAAAGAGCGTCTCGGTGACCGGATAGAGACGGTCCACGACGGGAGCGCCGGCGCCGGGCTCGAGCAGGGGGTTGCCGGGCGTGGCCATGATGAGCGGGGCGGAGCTGGAGAGGCCGCTCTGCCATACGGTCCCGATGCCCATGTAGGCCGCGGCGATGACGAGGCGCACGTCGGCCCGCGGGTTGCGCTTGAGGATGAACGGGACGAAGAGCGCGGACCCTACGAGCCCGAATGCCCAGTTGAGATAGCCGGCCACCATCGAGAATCCGGCGGCGAGGGCCACCGCCTGCACGGGGCGTTCGGGGTTCGGGAGGCCGGCGAGGCGGTCGAGCATCCGGTACATCGGGGGGGACGAGGCACACGCGTGGGCCGCCACCATGATGATCGAGAACTGCATCGCCAGTTCGAGCAGCGTCCAGACGCCCGCGCCCCACGCCAGCCCCGCCTCCGGGATCGAGGCGCCGCCCCCCGTGACCGCGAGGAGGAGCGCGACCACGGTGAGCGACATGAGGATCACCCACGCGTCCGGCACCCAGCGTTCCGTGACGCGGGAGAGCGCCGCGCCGCTCTCGCGCAGCCGGTCGAGCGGACTCCCGCTCATGCCGTTCGGCGGATCGGGCTACTCCCGGGGCGGAGAGGCGTCCGGCGGAGAGGCCTTCGCCGGGGAGGCGTCCTGAGCAGGGGCTTCGGCCGTGGCGGCTTCCGGCGCGGGCGAAGCGTCGGCTTCCGGCGCGGGCACCGCGACAGCGGCATCCGCGGGCGGCGACGCGCCGAAGGCCGTGGCCGGCAGCACCTCCCGGAAGGACTCGCCGTAGAGTTCCCACACGGTGATGAAGAGCGCCGCGACGATGGGGCCGATGAGCACGCCAGCCATGCCGAAGGCGATGAGCCCGCCGAGGGTGCCGAGCAGGATCATCAGATCCGGCATCCGGGTGTCGCGCCCGACGAGCCAGGGGCGCATGAGGTTGTCCAGCGTCCCCACGACGAGGCCGCACCACAGAATCAGCCCGACGCCGCCCCCGATCCGGTCCGCGGCGATGAGGTAGATCGCGGCGGGCAGCCACACGAGCGCGGACCCGATCCCCGGCACGATCGAGAGGACCGCCATGACCGTGCCCCAGAAAGCGGCGGACGGAATCCCGACCACCCAGAAGGCGAGCCCGGCCAGCGCGCCCTGCACGATGCCGATGAGAAACGTCCCCTTCACCATCGCCCGCGTCACCGAGACGAAGCGGTCGAGCATGCGGCGCTCGTCTTCGTCGGAGAGCGGGAGGTAGTAGAGGACCTTGTGCAGCACGACGCGGCCGTCCTTCAGGAAGAAGAACATGGCGTACAGCATCAGCAGCAGGAGGAAGACGACCCGCACGGTGGCCGTCGTGACGCCGGCGAGCCAGTCGACCACCAGGCCGCCGACGGATCCCGCGACTTCGCCCAGCTTCTGGAGGAGCTGCTCCTGGTACGGTCGCAGCGAGTCCAGCCAGGGAATCCGGTCGAGCAGTTCGTCGACCCCGCCCGGCTGCCGCAGCTGGGCCTGCATGTCTTCGATCCAGGGGCCGGCCGACTGCGTGACCTGCACGGCCTGGTTCGCGACGATGCCGAGGAACGCCGTGACCGGCCCGATGAGGAGGATCACGAACAGTCCGACCGCGGCGAAGGAGGCCAGCCCCTCCCTTCCGCCGAACCACCGGCAGAGGGTGCGGTAGGCCGGGTACATGAGGCCGCTGAGGATCGCCCCCAGGAAGAGCGCCGTGAGGAACGTCCGGATCATCTGGAGGAAGAGGAGGCTGATCCCGACGACGAGCAGGAGAAGGAAGATGGCCCGGAAACGTCCCGGATGAAGGGGCGGGCTCCCGCCCGCGTCACCCATTATGGGCGTCGGCACTGAGGTCGGCGCTGATGTTCGCGGTGGCGTCGGAGTCGATGTCGGCGCTGAGGTCGCTGAGGAGGCGGCCCGTCGCGGCCGCGCGCTGCGTCCAGAAATCCGCGACTTCCGGCGCCGTGGTCCCCCCGCGGTCGTGGAGACGCGTCCAGTCCCGCGCCTCGCACGCGAGCCAGTCCAGGGTCGCGCGCGGGCCCTGCGACATCATGCACCGGAGAATGTAGGCGCGCTCACCTACGCGGAGACCGAGACCGAGGTCGCGCGCGGCTCTCGCGAGGTCCGCGCGCGTGAGGACGAGTCCGCTGCGGACCGGGCTCAGGAGGGCGTTGAAGAAGCTGTCCCCATCCGTCCGGCGCGGGTCGGGCACCGGTTTCGCCTCGCGCAGCGCGAGCGGGCGTCGCGTCGGCGGCCCGAGGCGAGCCGATTCGCCGAAGAGGAGGGCCTCGAGCGTGTCGGCCCACTCCCGATAGAACGGGGGCGCGATCTGCCGCAGCTTGGTGAGGAAGGGGAGGACCCACGAGAGGAGGTGCTCCCAGAGGAAGGCGTGCCGCGCATCATGGCAGGCCTGCGCCGTCTTTCCGTTCCCGCTCTGCTGAGCTTCCACGAGCCAGGCGTAGCCTCCGAGCAGCGCCCGGAGGTGGTCCGGATCCTCCGGGGGCGTCGTCCCGAGCGCGCGCCAGAACCCGGCGACGCGGTCGCGCGCCTCCCCGCCCATGTGGCCGTCGGTGCCCAGAAAGGCGGAGGCGTACGGATAGAGCTGGAAGAGGAACAGGTCGTTGTGCGTGGGCTCGTCCGGCACCGGGCCCAGCTCGAGGAGGTGGCCAATGAGCCGATTCTCCCCGCAGGGGCCATCGAGAAGCGCGCCGAGGGCGCGAAAAAGCTCCATGGCCTAGCTGTCCGTGGTATGTCCCGCGCCGGCGGCGCGTGCGGCACTGTGCACTTTCACCTTATGAAGTAGATGGGGGCCTCGATTTGCTGTCAAGTTGCGTCCGAATCGGTATTCCCCGACTCCGGGTCGGGCGACTTCGAGCCCTGCGGTTCCGGGAGGTCGTAGGCCGTGCGCACGGGACGCACGGGCCGGATGAGCCAGTGCGGCCGGCGCGTCCCGTCGGGAGAATGCCGCCGGGCTCCGCGCGTCTTGTCTAGCCAGCGCCGATACACCTCGTGCGACCGCTCCGTGTCGACGTGAATGTCCCCGTGGCAGTCGCGCCGCGACGCCTTGACCACGCGCACCGCCTGGTGCCAGCAGTGCATGCCGGACACGGGATCGGGGTGCACCGGGAAGGTGAGGTTCTGATGGACGCCCACATCCGTCCACCAGATCCGCGACGTGTCCGGATCGTCGGTCTTGTACGGCGCCGCGCCCTGCCTGCGCGACAGCTTCCAGTCGCCGTCTTTCCCGCTGAGGGAAACCGTCGCCATGAGTTGCCGCTGACCGGCGACGCGTTCCCGCTCGCCGCGCCCGGCCGTACCGGGTTCGCCCCCGTTCGGGCCCGCTGCACCGGCGTCCGCCAGCTTCCAGCGCCCCATGTGGTGGCTGCACGCGACGACGCCCGGCTTGATCCCCTCGGTCACCCACGCCTTGAGGACGAAATGGCCGATCTCGGTCTCGACCCGCACGAGATCACCCGTCTTCACCCCCTTCCGCGCCGCGTCGGACGGGTGGAGCCAGAGCGGATTCGTGTGGGCGATCTCGTCCAGCCACTTGGAATTGGCTGAACGCGTGTGGATCTGCACCGGGAGCCGGAAGGTGGAGATGAGACACATCTGGTCCGGCTCCATCGCGGCCGGGTGCACGTGGCTCCTGATGTAGGCGGGAACGGCGTACTCGGGCCAACCCCAGCGGACGAGCGTCGGGGAGTAGAACTCCAGCTTGCCGCTCGGGGTCGGGAATCCGCGGCGAATCGTGTCTTCCACGCGAACCCCCACCGGGCGCCGCCCCTCCGGGTCGGAGTCGGGCGCACCCATGGGCGCCAGGTTCACCGCGGCGGAGGCGGGGGCCCGCGTGTAGATGCGGCCGAACTCGTCTTCCCGCGCGTCGTCTAGCTCCTCGGCCGGAACGGGCCGCTCGTGAAGCGGGCCGATGTCGCGCGCGACCTCGAAGGCGCCGTAGCGGCGCATGTAGTCCAGCGGCGAGATCCCCTCCGCGGCGGCCGCCTCCGGCAGGCCGGGCACGGAGTGTTCGAACATCCAGGCGTAGTACTCGTCCACCGTGAGGCGCTGCCCGGGATTCTCCTTCGACTCCACGAACTCGCGGATGCCGCGGCTCCCGTCGGGGTCGATGCGCCAGGAGAGTTCGAGCCAGAACTCGTTCTCCTCCCACACCTCGCCCGGGTTCGTGTGGCGCGTGTCCGCCACCCGCTCGCCGAGGCGCTCGCGCGCGGAGCGGAGGACAGGCTGCCGGAAGCCGATCCACTGTCCGTCGTGGGTCTCGTAGGAGTGGAGGTCGTGCCGCTCGGGTCCGTGCCCCATCGGAAGGACGTAGTCCGCGAAGTAGGCGGACTCGTTCCAGGTCGGCGTGAGCGCGACGTGGAGTCCGAGCTTCTCCTCATCCGTCAGGGCCTCGATCCACGCGAACCCGTCCGGGTTCGTCCACACCGGGTTGTACACGCGCGTGAAATAGACGTCGAGCTTGCCGCGTCCCTCCCTGAGGAGGTGGGGGAGGAGGAAGGAAACCTCGTACATCGCCAGCGGATACTCCTCGGGCCACGTGAGTTCGTTCCAGTGCTCGGGGTGCCGGGGCATCCGGATCGGCTTCGGGATGAACTTGTTCCACGTGCTCGGATAGGTGCCACCGGGGGTCGCGACGGAACCCGTGAGGGCGTTGAGGAAGAACAGGGTCCGGGCCACCTGCCAGCCACCCTCGTTGCCCGACGCGGCGCTCCGCCAGTTGTGCGTGGAGAGGCGCGAACCGGCGCGGGCCACGAGTTCGGCGACCTCGCGGATCTGCTCCGCATCCACACCGGACTCCTCCGCCGCCCACTCGAAGGTGCACGCTTCGTACAGCTCGCGGAGGACGGCCTCGAACGATTCGAAGGTGCGGGGGAGATTCGGCTTCTCGGCGGCGAGATACTCCTCCCAGTTGAACCAGCGCCGGACGAAGTCGCGGTCCCAGGCCCCCGTTGCGATCAGGTGATTCGCGATCGCGAGGAGGACGGCGGCCTCGGAGCCGGGCTGCGTGGGGAGCCAGTGGTCGGCGTGCGTCGCCGTGTTCGACAGGCGCGTGTCGAAGACGATGAGCCGCGCCCCCTTCTTGACCCCGTCCAGGATGCGCTGGGCGTGGGGGTTGAAGTAGTGCCCCGCCTCAAGGTGCGAACTCACGAGAAGGATGACGTCCGCGCGGGCGTGGTCGGGGCTGGGGCGGTCCATGCCGAGCCAGAACTGGTAACCGGCGCGCGCGCTGGAGGAGCAGATGTTCGTGTGCGAGTTGTGGCCGTCGACGCCCCACGCGGCGAGCAGCCGTTCCGTGAACCCGTCCTCGCCCGGCCGCCCCACGTGGTACATGACCTCGCGCTGGCGACCCTCGTCGATCGCCTTGCGGATCCGCGTGGCGATGTCGTTGAGCGCCTCCTCCCACGAGACGCGCACCCACTTCCCCTCCCCGCGCTCGCCGGCGCGTTTGAGCGGGTAGAGGACGCGGTCGGGATCAACGATCTGGTTCAGCGTGGCCGGGCCCTTGGCGCAGTTCCGGCCGCGGGAGCCCGGATGCTCCGGGTTCCCCTCGAACTTCCGCACCTGCAGGGTGTCGCGGTCCACGTAGGCGAGGAGCCCGCACGCGGACTCGCAGTTGAAGCAGGTCGTGGGCACGAGCATGTAGCGCCGTTCGCGCTTTTCCGGCCACGCTTTCGAGTCGAGTTCGACCCAGTCGTCCCAGCGTTCCCGCGGGGGGAAGGCGGCGAGCTGGGCGCGGCTGGGGCCGGGATAGAAGGTCTCGCCGCGACTTTCGGTCTCGGAGCGCGCCGCGCTCACGCGCTCGCTGAGTTCGCGGAGCCGCCGCGAAACGTCGTCCGGGCCCGAGCCGTTGCCGCCCGCGCCGGAGCCGTTGCGGCCCGGGCCGCCCGGATCGCTCATGCGAGGGGCACGGACTGGCCGGCCTGCACGTACGCGTGCTCGTGCGCGAGAAGCCCCGCGAGGGCAGCGATGCCGATCAGCGGGGCGACCCAGGCGCCGCCGAGCGGGCTCACGGTGAGCGCGGCCGCCAGCGTCACGAGCACGATGCCGCCCCAGAACCACGGAGCGTAGCGGCCGCGCACCATGTTCCGGGCGGCGAGCGCGGCATGGGCCGTCGCGTGCGTGAGGGTGAGTTCGGCGAGCACGAGCAGGAGGTGCGCGACGGCCGTGAGCCCCACGAGCCGGCCCAGCGCGGCGGACCCGCCGAGCGACGGGACGAGCATCAGGGCCGCGCCGCCGGCCAGCACCGCCTGTACGAGAAAGTGCGGCGGCAGGAGCGGATTCTGCCACAGATCGCGCGCCCTCGCCTGCGCGAAGAGGTAGGCCGTGTAGACCGCGGTCATGCCGGCCAGCGGCGCCCCCGCCCACGCCATCCAGCGCGTCGTCTCCGCGGCGCCGGCGCCGCCGACCAGCGCCGCCCCGAGGTGCGCGGTCAGGGCCAGGCCGTAACCCGCGATCACGAACGCCCCGCGCACGAGCCAACTCTTCATGTGCGGTCTCGTGAAGATGAGGAAGAAGCGCTTCGGATGCTCGAGGTCCCAGATCAGCAGCCCGCCGGTGAGCGCGAGGGCGGCGAGACCGAGAAGCGGCGTGAGGGTGAGCCAGGCCCCGCTCTGCCACGCGAGCCCGCCCAGCAGGCAGAGGAGGAGCACCGCGAGATACACGCCGGCGGAGACCCCCTTGGTGAGCGTGTACAGGCTCACGCGCCAATCCCACGGCGCGGTGTGCGAGACATCGTAGGAGAGAATCGCGGCGGCCGAGGAGTTCGGGCCGTGCCGTCCGTCCGTTCCCATCGGGTGCGGTTGGCCCGAGCCGACCTCGTGCGAGCCCGCGGGCTGCTCGCTCCACATGTACAGCCCGCCGCCGGGACGGACGGCGGCCAGCGGATCGAGCGTCGCCTGGTGAGCCCCCTTGTAGAACAGCTTCGGGTGTGTCTCCTTCTCCGGCCGCCGGACGCTCACCGGGTCACGCCCCACGTACTGCGAGACCTTCGATTCGGGGTCGTCGAGGTCGCCGACGATGATCGCCTCCGTCGGGCACACCGTGACGCAGGCCGGCTCCAGCCCCATGTCGATGCGGTGAGCGCAGAAGTTGCACTTCTCCGCCGAATGGTCGTCCGGGTTGATGAAGATCGCATCGTAGGGACAGGCGGCGATGCACGCCTTGCAGCCGATGCAGATCGACTTGTCGAAGTCCACGATCCCGTCGGGACGGCGGAACATGGCCTGGGTAGGGCACGCGGTCGTGCACGGCGCGTCGTCGCACTGGTTGCAACGCGTGACCTGGAAGGCTCGTCGCGCGGCGGGGAACGTCCCTACGTCGGCGTACTTCACGTAGGTGCGGGTGACGCCGAGCGGGACTTCGTTCTCCGACTTGCAGGCCGTCGTGCAGGCGTGGCAGCCGATACACCGAGTGTGATCGATGACCTTCGCCCAGCGGGCCGTCTCGGTCCCTGTCTCTGAGGACTCCGGCATGCGTGCTCCCCGTGGGAGGTTCGGTGCGGTCGCGACGGCGCTCGCGCGTGGGCCGGCGGTCACATGGCGCTGCTATGTTCCATCGTGGCGCCGAACCGGGCAAGCCCGTTCACCTGGTGAGCACGATTTCCATGCCGGGGAGGTCCACGCCCGCTGCTTCCACACGCCACCGCTCGCCGGGGGACAGCGGCTCCAGGGCGGTCATCGTCCCGGTGCTCACGACACCGCCGGCAGGCGAGTCCTCCTGCCCGGCGAAGCGCGGGAGGAGACGCGGCACGAATTCCAGCGCCGCCAGCGGATGCCCGAGGACATCGCTCCCGCGTCCGCGGGCGACCGGCGTCTCGTTCCGGAAGAGGCGGACCTCCAGGTCGTCGAGGCGGGCCACCCGTTCGTCGAATCCGGGTTGGCGGACGTTCACCGGCCGGCCGACGACGAGCGCCCCATGAAGCCCGAAGTCCGCGACGGAATCCGCCGGCGTGAGGTGCCACTCGGGGTAGTGGCAATCGACGATCTCGAACCCGAGCGCCACCCATTCCGGACGCCCCTCGTCCGCCACCTCCTGCGCGAATCCGAACACGACCTCCACTTCAATCATCGGAGCGTGGAACATCCCGATCGGGATTTCGGCCGTCGGCCCGGCGAGCCGCAGGGTACGGTCGTAGACCGGGGCCAGGATCGGTTCATCCAGCCCGAAGCGGGGCCAGATTGCCCGGTTCGTGAACCCGACCTTGCAGCCGATCGGATGGTATCCGCGCCGCCGGAGCCGGCGGTCGAGCGCTGCGCCGACACGATAGGCCTGATCCAGCCCGAACCCTTCCGCCCGCGTTGTCGGCGGCTGTGTCGTCCCGCGCCCGTCACGAGCGGACATGAGGTCCCGCGCGAGATCCGCTTCGAAACGCGCCGCGGCGGCGGTGCTCTCGTCGTCGGCGACGATTTCGGTCTCGGCTCTGGTCATGCGCGGCTCCGGGTCGAGGTCCGGCCGGGGCTTGCGGCCCAAGCTTCAAAACCGGACGATTTTGCTAATCGTAACGTCTCGTGAGAGAGGACGAGATGCCCTTTGAGAGCATAGATCCGACCACGGAGGAACGGCTCGCCTCGTTCCCCGCCCTCGATGCCGCCGGGATCGACGCGGCGCTCGGGCGGGCGCGGGACGCGTTCGAGGTGTGGAGGCGGGTGCCGGTGGCCGAGAGGGCCGAACGTCTTCTCGCGCTGGCGGAACTCGTGGAGCGGGGTAAGGCGGCGTACGGCCTGCTGATGACGCGCGAGATGGGCAAGCCGCTGGCCAGCGCGGTCGCCGAGGCGGAAAAATGCGCCTGGGTGTGCCGCTACTACGCGGAGCACGGGGCCGCGCACCTGGCGCCGGAGCGCTTTGAATCCACCGGCACGCACTGCTGGGTGGAGTACCACCCCCTGGGCGCGGTGCTCGGAATCATGCCGTGGAACTTCCCGTTCTGGCAGGCCATGCGCTCCGCAGTGCCGACGGTGCTGGCGGGCAACGTCTTCCTGCTCAAGCACTCTCCCAACGTGCCGCAGTGCGCGGTCGCGCTCGAGGGACTGTTCTCGCGCGCCGGATTCCCGGAGGGCGTGTTCCAGAACGTCTTCGTCGAGGTCGAGGACATCCCCCGCGTGCTCGACGACCCGACCGTGCAGGCCGCCTCTCTCACGGGCTCCGTCGCCGCCGGCTCCGCGCTCGCGGCCGAGGCGGGACGCCGCATCAAGACGACCGTGCTCGAACTCGGCGGCAGCGATCCCTTCATCGTCATGGAGAGCGCGGACATGGATCGAGCGGTCGCGACCGCCGTCGACGCCCGCATGTGGAACAACGGCCAGTCGTGCATCGCCGCCAAGCGGATGCTCGTCCAGAGTTCGATCGTCGACGAGTTCACCGAGCGGCTCGTCGAACGCGTGGCGGCGCTCCACGTCGGCGACCCGAAGGAGGCCGAAGTCGAAATCGGACCGCTGGCCCGCCGCGACCTGCGGGACGCGGTCGCGGAGCAGGTGGAGGCCACCGTGGCGGCCGGTGCCCGCGTGGCCACGGGCGGGCGCGTACCCGACCGGCACGGATGGTTCTACGAGCCGACCGTGCTCACGGACGTCCCGGACGGGTCCCCGGCCACGGATGACGAGATCTTCGGTCCGGTCGCCAGCATCTTCGCGGTCGCCGACATCGACGAGGCCATCGAGCGCGCGAACGCGACCGACTTCGGCCTCTGCTCCGCCATCTGGACGAACGACCCCGAGGAGCGGGCCCGGGCCGTCCGCGACCTGGAGGCCGGCGGCGTATTTATCAATGGGATGTCCGCCTCCGATCCCCGCGTCCCCTTCGGCGGCGTCAAACGCTCGGGCTACGGGCGCGAACTCGGCCCCCACGCGATCCGCGAGTTCGTGAACGTGAAGACGGTGTGGGTCGGCGACTGACGCGTCCCGATTGCACGAGGCCGGTCCTCACGGAGTCAGCGGCGACCGGTACCCTTCGCGGGAGAGGAAATCCAGATAGCCGGAGAAGGCCGCGTCGACCTTGTCCCGCGTCAGACCGAAGTCGACAAGATCGTACTTGTGCCGTTTTTCGCTTCGCCGCTGTTCGGCCTGTACCTCGAGCCATGCATCCATGGCGGCCACGGCCTCTTCCTCCAGCGGCCAGCCGAAACGGTCGTAGATGCGGGCCAACATGGCCATCGGGTCCTCTACGAAATCGTAGAAACTGACGTCCATCCACCGGTCTTCGAGTTCGGGGTGGCGAGTACGAAACTCCACTGCGCAATCGAGTATGCGACTCATGAATTCGAGTTGTTCCGCCCCGAGATCTGCGGGCGGTCGCGGCGGGGCGGAGAGGTTGCGGACCCTCTCTACGAGACTGTTCCAGGATCCCATGAACTGCGCGGGTTCGCGATGGGTCTGAATGAAGAGGGCGTCGGGGTACGTTTTGATGAGCGCTTCCAGTTCAAGGAGGTGGAAGGGCATCTTGAGCAGCCACTGACCATCGCGGCCGTTTCGCCGCTGTCGCCGTTGATGGGTATAGCTCTGCATCGCGCGCCGGTGGAAGGCATAGCTCTCGCCCGCATCCCTGCCGGCGAGCCAGCCCGCGAAGCCCGGGATGTGGAACCGCACGGTGGTGCTCCAGGCCGCAAATCCCATCCTGAGGAGTCCCAGATCCTCTTCCGGCTCGTTCACGTCAAAGTGATGCACGCCCTTGAACATGTCGACGATCCCCGACGCGTTCAGAAGTTCCTCCGCGAAGGCCCGCCGCGGATCGTTGGCCGAGCCGGTCAGGTTGGCGTAATCGCCGCCTGCAAGGACCGGCTCGACATACTCGTAGCCGCGTAGCGTCCAGAACCTCGGGTCACGAGCCATCAGGCGGTGCAGAAAGGTCGTGCCGGTGCGGTTGATTCCGACGATGAAGACCGGCTGCCTGACCTCCCGTTCCGCGATCTCCGGATAACGCTCACGCTCGGCCGCCAACGCCGCGTTGTTGCGCAACAGGCGCATAAAATCGAAGACGATGTCACCGTACCGTTCGGTCCGGACCCCGGCCCCCGGATCCGTAACCGCCTGCACGAGGCGTTCAAGTCCGTGGAGCTTCCAAGCGGGAAACGCCACGTCGAAGGAGACACCGTACTCCCGCGCGCACGATTCGGCTCTGCGCACGAGGTGGTCGTAGTCGAGGCGGCTCTCGGGTATGCGGTACGGCCATCGCTCGCGATGAGCCCGCAGCCAGTCGCCGGAACGCCGGAGCATGGTGTACGCGCTCGGCCACTGAATCGGGTCCGGACAATCGGCCCGCACGGCGCGGTCGCAGACTCGAAGAGACGGCGCGGTCGCGTTCCCGCTGAACCAATACGGCGCCCCGTGATCGATCAGGCTCCAGAATCCGTGGAGGGGTGACTGTTCTCCCCGCGCCAGACAGGCCCGCTTGAACGCTTCGTACGAGACGGTCTCGTAGTACAGTCCGAAGTCGGCGAGCTGCACGTCGTGTCCCAGGGACGGATCTTCGGAATAGTGATAGATCGTGAAGCGCCGGTCGGGATTCAGCGAAATCGCCGCCATGGTGTCGGCCACGACATCGGCCGCCGCCTGGCTCCACTGCAATGTGAACCCCTCCGGCATCCATTCCACATCCACGACCGAGGCCACCAGCCGTACGACGACATCGTCGGCATTGCCGAAGCCGGTGCTGGAGGCGTTCGCGTGCGGCAGGCGGAAGAGGGCCACGGGCACCCCGGCTCGGGCCGCGTGGAGCAGGGCCTGTTCGACCACCAGCTTGGTCCAGGGGTACCCAAGCAGGCCAAGCGGAAAAGCGCGTTTCATCGTCGCGATGTCCGGTTGCATTTGGTGCGTGATGCGACGTCCGGAATACTCGTTCGCGAAGGCGCAGAAGTACTCGGGGAAAATCCCCATGGTCGACGTGAAGAAGATGGGCTTCAGGCGCGTCGTCAAACACAGGTCGAGCACGGCGCGGATGCTGAACGTGTTGGTCCTGCGCAGAGCGGCGTAGGAAGTGGACAGGCTCAGGCTCGCGGCAAGGTGGTAGACGGCATCGATCCGCTGGCAGAGATCCGCGAATTGGGGCGGCTCCAGGCCGAAACGCGGAAGATGGATGTCTCCCGCCAGCGCACGGATGCGCGGCGCGAGCGCGTCATCCTCGATTCCCGCCTCTTCCAGGGCTGCCCGGATGCGCGCCAGCGCGTGGTCGGAATCATCCGCGCGCACGATGCAGGTCACGGCCAGGTTCGGGTTCCGCCGCAGGAGGTCTCTCAGTAGAAAACGGCCGAGGAAGCCGGTCGCTCCGGTCAGCAGCACCTCTCGGAAGTCGGCTGGACCGGCCGGCGCGCCTGCCGCGGAACGACTGGATGCCTCGTCGATGAATCGGCGCAGCGCATCGAGATCGTGCCGGCATTGAGGCGGGAGGGTTCCCGTGAGCGTGGGAACCTCGCTGCGCAGAGTGTCCGCTTCAGGCACGTGCCGCTCCGCCGGGATCCCGGGTTTCGCCCACGAGCGGCAGGCTTCCGCGGGTCACGGGGGCCGGGTGGACCTCGGGATCCAGCGCGAGTTGAAAGGCCGCGAGGGCTTCGGAGATGCCGTCTCCGGCGTAGCGAAATTCCTCCGGGATGGCCCTCCGCCGTGCATCGGCCCGGTCGAGCGCCGCCTGCCTGATCCCGTCCTCCGCGCCCGGCGTGGGAGTCGGCTCCGGCCGGGTATGGCGGACGGTCGCCAACTCCGAGTCCAGATATTTCTTGAATTCGCGGATCACGGTCTGCTGGCGCGTGAACTTCTCGCAGTGATGACCAGTCGCGGCAAGTCGAATCGCCAGGGGCATCATGCGGGGATGGTCTTTGGAGACCTTCGCGACGTAGCGCGAGAACGCCGGAAGCTGGTCCTCGGTCAGGCGTCGTCGGATCCCCATGATCCCCGCATAGAGTGCGTGCTCGCTCACGGACTTGTGGATGTGCGGCACGGGGTTGAGGTGCTCGAGCAGCGTCAGGCAGCGCTCGAAGTAGTTCTCGAGCGTCGAATCGTAGATCGTCCCGATGACCCGCAGATATCCCTCCACCAGCGTGGCCGGGTCCATCTGCGGCCTGAAGTTCAGCGAGGTGGCGTTGATCTCGATGGGCTTGTCCAGCAATCGGCCCTCCTGCTCGAGACGCGCCCACAGGTTGGTGTCCTTGAGCGCGGTCAGCAGGCCGACCAGCGCGATCGGGATCCCGGTTTCCTGAATGAAGTCGATCTGGGCGTCGAACGCGGTCTCGTCATCCTCATCGAGACCGAGAATGAAGCCGCCCTGCACCTGCATCCCCTTCTGCTGGATCTTGCGGACGGCGGTGAACAGGTAGTTGTCGTCGCGCACGTTGATGTTCTGAGGCTTCTTCATCTTCTTGAGAGCCTTCGGATTGGGCGTCTCGATACCCAGGAAGACGGTGTCGAAGCCGGCCTCGATCATGACGTCCATCAGGTCGTTCATGCGGACGAGGTTCACGCTGGCCTCGGTAGACAGCGTAAACGGATATCCGCGCTCCTTCTGCCACTCGGCGATCGCCGGCAGGAGACGCGTCACCTCGCGCTTGTTGCCGATGAAGTTGTCATCGACGAGGAAGAGCGGGCCGCGCCACCCCAGTTCGTGGAGATGATCGAACTCGGCCACCATCTGCTCGGGCGTCTTCGTGCGCGACACGCGGCCGTACAGCTTGGTGATGTCGCAGAACTCGCAGTCGAAGGGACAGCCTCGCGAGAACTGGAGGCACATGGAGTAGTAGTCGCTCATGTCGATGAGGTCGAAGCGCGGAAGCGGCGTGACGGTCACATCCGGCTTTCTCGGCGCTCGATAGACCTCCTTCGCGGTGCCGTCCTCCAGGTCCTGCAGGAAGGTGGGGAAGGTCTCCTCGACCTCATCGAGGACGAAGTGGTCGATTCCCTCCATCTCGCGGTGGAAGGTGGTGGGGTGAGGGCCGCCGGCGACGACCGGAATCCCGGCCCGGTTGCAGCGCTCGACGACCTGCTCGAGCGACGGGCGCTGGACGATCATGGTCGACGTGAAGGCGAGATCCGCCCACTCCAGATCGCGGTCCTCGAGCGAGGTGACGTTGAGGTCGACCACGCGGAGGTTGTACCGGGGCGGGAACATCGCCGCGACGGTGAGCAGGCCGAGAGGCGGAAAGGCGGCTCGGATGCCCAGAAGGTCCAGGGCGAAGTTGTTGCCCCAGTAGGTGGGAGGGTGCCTGGGGTAGAGGAGGAGCGCATTCGGCATGGCTCAGGCCGCCCCTTCCGGGAAGTGATCCTCCGGGGCGTTCGCGAACGCGGACGGGGTGCGGCGGGCCCGTGGCCGGGAGACCTCGGCGGTGCCGCCGGATCCGCCGCCGTCCGTCTCGGCCTCGTCCTCGCCGGCGGCTTCCTTGCCATGAATGATGCCCTCCGCCAGCGACAGGGACGAGGCGGTGGTCATGAGCTCGAGCGCGCTGACGCGGTAGTTGAACTCGGCCTGGATGAACGTCCCGAGTTCGGCCACGGAGATGGAGGTCAATCCGAAACTCGACAGCGGTTCGTCCACCTCGCCGTCTTCGTGGCCGCAGAGCTCGGCGACCTTCGCGGCAATCTGCTCCACGACGCTCTCGAGCGTGAGTTCTCCGCCGGAGCCCGCCTCGAAGGCATCGTGATTGTGCATCACCCGCCCGATCCGCATGTAGTCCGGGAAGTCGACGGTCCACGCCGGACGCTCGAAGAGCGAAGTGATCAGGTGGGGTCGGTCGGAAAGCGCACGCAATGCGTAGTCGAGGTTCGCGATGGCGAGGTCGGAGCTCACCGGCGGCATCCCCGCGGCGCGCATCATGCGCAGCACCGGAAGACTGCGGGCGGCCATGCCCGCGTCCGCCACGGCGGGCATGTTGTAGGCCAGGCAGGGCAGGCCCTGCCGGTGTCGGGCCGCGGCCAGCCCGTCCAGGAAGCCGTTGGCCCCGCTGTAGTTGATCTGTCCCGGATTGCCCAGCATCGAGGCGGTGGACGAGAACAGCACGAAGTGGTCGAGATCGTGACCCATGGTGGCCGTGTGAAGATGAAGCGCGCCGGAGGCCTTGGGCGCGAACACCCTCTGCAGCGACTCCATCGACATGTCGTCAAGCAGGCGATCGTCCAGTGCGCCGGCGAGGTGGAACACGCCCTTGAGCGGCCGCTCGAGTTGCTGGACGCAGCGTTGAACGTCGGCTTCCACAGCCACGTCGCCGGGCACGATGTCGATTTCGGCTTCGGCCTCCATGTAGACGAGCGCACTCGCGCGCCGGACCCACTCGGCGTCCCGGCGACGCTGGGGATCGCGGTCCATCAGCGTGAGGTGCCGCGCGCCCGACGCGACCAGGTAGGGGATCAGACGCAGCCCGAAACCGCCCAGACCGCCCGTCACGAGATAGGTGGCGTCGGGGTCGAAGAGAGGGCGGATATCGGCGATCGGGAATCCGGTATCCGTGGCGTCGTGCGGCGCCTTGAGCACCAGCTTGCCCTGATGCCCGCCCGTCGTCATCAAACGCAGCGCCTTGCCGTAGTCCCGGTAGGAGAACACGGTGACAGGGAGCGGCGGCAGCGCACCCCGCCCCAGCAGATCCATGCACGTCTGGGAGATCTCGCGCGTCAGGTCGGGATCGTCCAGCATCAGACGGTCCACGTCGATGGCCGCGAAGCGGAGATTCTTCCGGAAGATCCGCAGCCCGAGGTCGTTGTCGGCGTAGATGTCGATCTTTCCGATTTCGCAGTGCCAGCCGCCCGGACGGAGCGCCCGTAGACAAAGTTCGATGTGCCGCCCGGCCAGGGAGTTCAGCACGACATCCACTCCATCGCCCCCGGTCGCCGCCAGCAGGTCGTCGTACCAGTCGTAGCTGTGCGAATCGAAGGCGCCGCGCACCCCCATCGCCAGGAGTTGCTCACGCTTGCTTGCGCTGCCGGCCGTCGCGTAGATCTCGGCGCCCACGTGCCTTGCAAGGGCGATCGCGGCCTGCCCCACCCCACCCATCGCGGAGTGTATCAGGACGCGCTGGCCCTTCCGGAGGCGGGCCAGGTGAATCAGGGAGTAGTACGCCGTGACGTAGACCGACAGGGTCGACGCGGCCTCCTCCATGCTGAGCCGGTCCGGCTTGGCGAAGACGAGGTACTCGGGGACGACCGCGCGGTTGGCGATGCAACCGCCGGCGATGAACGCGACCCGGTCGCCGACGGTACAGTGCCGCACCTTCGAGCCGATCCGCGTCACCGTTCCGCTCCCCTCCATCCCCACCTCGCGGCCGAGTGCCGAACGCTCGTAGGCAAGGGCGGGCAGCAGCCCCAGCGTGACCATCACGTCGCGGAAGTTGAGCGCCGCGGCTTCGACGTCGATGTGCACATCGTTCGGCCCGACGGGAGGGAGTTCGTACGTCTTCATCTGGAGGCCGGCGATCTGGCCCGGGTTGTCCAGCGTCAGCCGATACTCCGCATCGTCGCCCGCGGCCACCTGGGAGTACCGCTTCCTGATGCTGGAAATGCGCGGCGCCCACAGCCGGTTCTCCCGCACGGCCAACTCCCGCTCGCGCAGGTCGCGCCGTGCCAGCCGGGCGAGCGTCCGGAGATCATCCGCGTCGCCAAGGTCCACCAGACGAAAATCGAGCTTCGCTTCGTCGCCGACCTCCATGGCCATGCTGCGCACGGCGCCCCACAGCGCACTGCCCCGCGGGTGTTCCACGTCGAAGGCCGCGCGGCAGGTGACCACGCTGAGACGACAGACATGATTCGCGTCCGCCCGACGGGCGGACACGAGCGCCTGAACGAACCCGATGAAGTGTGCGGCCGCCCTCTCGCCGGTCGGATCATCGGGATCGGCACCGCAGAAGTAGTCGATCGCACGCAAGTCGGCCGCCTGCGACCAGGCCTCGAGCGACTCGAAGTGTCCGCTGACGACCGCCCCGTGAGGAATGGGTCGCACGGTGTCGGGGGCGTCCAGCAGCGCGATCCAGCCGGAGGCCCAGCTTGACGGCTCCCCCAGCACCCAGCGTGGTCCCGGAAGCGGGCGGTCCGCGGTTTCGGCGTCGTGGACGTGCGGAGCCTGCAACAGCGTGGTACGCCGACCGGCCCTGACGATCGTCCACCCCTCACCGGGCTCGATGCTGTCGCCGTCGCTGTGGCGGACCAGGGCCAACCCTCCCTCGACGCTCAGGCGTTCCAGGAACTGCCAGCCATCCGAGCCGGGGAAGTCGTCCGATCCGTGCAGGAACATGATCTCGACGCTGCCGGGGCGAAGGAGCCCCTCGTCCGTTGAAGGCTCGGACGCCGGGTCGAGGCACTGGAAGCGCAGCGCGGCGTCCCGCTGGTTGAAGGCGTCATAGTAGCCCCGGGCCGTCTCCTCGCTGTCGCCGAGGAGCCAGAACTCGGACCGGGCTTCCGGGCGCGTCAGGTGGTCCAGACAGTCGGCCAGAATAGTCCGGTCGGGTTCCCTGGATCCGGCAAACTCAACCACATGAGCGCTGTACCCTCCGTCTCCAGCCACCCGTTCAAGCGCCGCAATCAAGGCGGCGGGCTCGATCTCCCCATCAGGCAGCCGGTCCTTGAGCGCCCTGCCTCCGGGAACGAACTTCGATTGCCAAACGACTTCGTGCTTGCTCTTCGGCAGATCGTTCCAGCGCGGATTCGAAGTAAAATACGTGTACTGTCCGATGTGGGCGATGAGATGTCCGGTGTCGCTGTCGTAGAAGCTGATCGCGCCGGCGGCTCGCTCGCCGCGCTGGACCGAGTACTGACCGCGCTCGTTCGCGTCCATCCAGTCTTCGCTGGGCCTGGTCACGTGGCACGTGATCCGCGGACCGGTGGGCGGGCGCAGGAACGTCGCCCGTTCGGCGCGCTGAGGGATGGCGAAGAGGTGGGAAGCGGTCAGGAGGTGCGACAGGAAGATCTGAAGCCCTCCATCGAGCAGCGGCGGGCACCCGACGTAACCCTCCTCCCGGCCCGTCGCCCAGAGTTCTTCGTCCATCTCGATGTCGACGATCAGTGCCCTGGATTCAGGGTCGAGTTCGAACAGCCGGATGGTCTGGAAATAGGGACCGTATTGGAAGGTCTCGCTGAGAACCGCCTCGATCCGTTCGTAGAAGTCGCTCCGCTTGGCGAAGACCGTCTCGCACGAGGAGCGGTCGATGTCCTCGAGGCGGGCCGGCACCCCGGTCGGGTGCTCGGCCTCGATCAGGGTCACACGGCCGCGGCAGTGAACCTCGCTCGTGGCGTCCACATCGTACGACCGGGACGAAATCGTGAAAGTGAACTCGTCGGACGCGGTGGGAACCGGATGCAGGGCGGTCTGCAGTCGTACCGGCTTCCCGGGCACCGGGCACGGCTGCAGGAACTCGAGAACGTCGAAGTGAACGGGAACGCCCCCCAGTGCCTGAAGAACGAGCTCGATGTAGCCCGCCGCCGGCATGATCGCGGCGTGGTGCACGCGATGGTCCGTCAGCCAGGGAAAGTCCTTCTCCGAGAGCCGCGCCTCGAAGAGCAGGTGGTCGCTCGGCACCCGGTGGCCCACCAGGGGGCCGTGAGAGTACTGGCCCCGCCGGACGAAAAACTCGTCGTCGGTCAGGGGATCGATCAGCGCCTGCTCGTCGCGCGGATGGCCGGGAAGGAGGTGGGCGATCGGGCGCGGCCGCGGATACTGAGCCGCAAAATCCAGGGCGACGCCGGACCTGAATAGCGAGGCAAGAGCCTGCTGAAAACCCAGCCGGTCGTCCGAGTCCCGCTGGAGGCTCGGAATGCTGGCCGGCGTCGGCGAGGTCCGTTCAAGACACTGGGCCACCGCGGACTGGAGCGCGCTGTGAGGGGCGATTTCCAGGAACAGATCCGGACGGAATTCGCGCACGATCGTGTCGATCGCGCGCGCGAACTGCACGGGTTCGCGGATGTTCGTCCACCAGTAGGCGCCATCGAGGCGTTCCGTCCGGTCGCCGGTCACGGAGGAAACGAAGGGGACCCCGGCGTCGAATACGCAGTCATCCAGGAACGCCAGGGCTTCGCCAGCGTCGTTGTGGATGGGATCCATGGCGGAGGAATGGAACGCGATGTTCCCGGCGAGCAGCTGGTTCTGCACGTTGCGGCGGTCCAGCTCCGCCATGACCGGCCTCAACTCCGCCTCCCGACCGCAGACGACGACGCTGGCCGGTGCGTTTTCGCAGGCAATCTCCACCTGCGTCGGACGGTCCCCGCCGGGCCGAAAAGCGACATCGAGCGAGTCGAGCACTTCCACCACGCCCGGGAGGTCGAGGCCGATCGCAAGCATCCTCCCTGACCCGGCCCTGCGCTGCTGCAGCGTCGCGCGGTGGTAGACCAGCCGCGTCGCCTCCGCGAGCGGCAGGGCCCCGGAGGCGTAGGCGGCCGCGACCTCCCCCGAACTGTGCCCGACGACGCATTCCGGATGCACGCCCCAGGTCTTGAAGAGTTCGAAGAGGGCGCACTGGATCATGAAGATCGCGGGCTGCGCGAGCCGGACCTCGTTGAGCTCCTCCTGCGAAGCGTTGAAGCAGGCGTCGCGCAGCGAAGTGTCGGAGTGTGTCCGCCAGTGGTCTTCGACGGCGTCGACCGCCCTGCGGAAGACGGGATCGGCGTCGTAGAGCCCGCGGCCGCAACCCGCCCATTGGGTGCCCTGACCCGCGAACACCATCGCGATTCGGCGTTCACCATCGTCGGTCGTGTTGACGTTCGAGGGGTTTTCGGCGAATTCGTCGAGCGACGCGAGCAACTCCTCCCGATCTCGCACCGCGAAGGCGGTCCGGGTGGCGAAGTGCGTGCGACGGCGGCTGAGGTTGCCCGCTACCGTGTCGAGGTCGGACCCGTTCTCGGCCAGCTGTTTCCGCAGCCGCCGGGCGCCCCGCGCCAAGGCACTGGCGGTGCGCGCCGAAAGCGGGATCATGAACCCGCCCCGTGAGGCGGGATGCGACGACCAGACGCGCGGCTGCGAGGGCTGGTATTCCCGGACCACGCAATGTCCGTTGGCGCCGCCGAAGCCGAAGGAATTGATGCCGACCACCACCGGCCGGTCCGGGAACGGTTCGCATTCCGTCTGCACCTGCATCCGGCCGCCGTCGAAGTCGATCTCCGGATTCGGGACGACGAAGTTCTTCGAAGTGGGCGCGAAGGTGCGCCGCTGCATCATCAGAATCACCTTCAGCAGCGCACAGTGGAATGCCGCCGCTTCCATGTGCCCCAGATTGCTCTTCACGCTGGAGACCCGCAGCGGCACGTCGCGGTCGGCCGCCCCGAAGGCCTCCATGATCGCGTTGCCCTCGATGCGATCTCCGACCACGGTGCCCGTCGCGTGCGCCTCGACGTAGTCGAAGTCCTCCGGTGCGCACCCGGCGCGCGCGCAGGCCGTCCGCATCAGGTCTACCTGCGCGTGGCGGGTGGGGGCGGTGATGTAGCGGCCCTGCGCGAGCCCGGAGCTCCCGTCGGCTGCACCGGCCGCGTTGACGGCAGTCCCCTCGATGACCGCGTGGATGTGATCCCCGTCGCTCTCGGCCGCCGCCAATGGCTTGAGCGCGAAGGTGAACGCCCCCTCCGAACGGATGTAGCCGTTGGCGTCGGCGTCGAAGGAATGGCACTTGCCATCGGGACTGATAACGCCCAAGGCATTGAATGACGCGCTGAGCCGCGAAGTGCCGAGGTAGTTCACCGACCCCACGACGGCCTGTTCGCAATCGCCGCAGCGGAGCGCGGTCATGGCCGAATGGAGGGCGGTCAGGCTCGCCGAGCAGGCCGTGCAGTACGTAATCGACGGCCCCATGAGGTTGAAGTGGTACGACACCCGGTTGGCCAGCATGGCCAGGCTGATCGTCGTGACATCGAACGGACCCGCACCGTGCATGGGGCGCCAACTGGCCACGGCCGGGACCTGCGCCCCGATGAAGACGCCGGTCGAACTGTTGCGCAGTGAGTGAAAGTCCCAGCCGACGCGCTCGAAGGTCTCCCAGGAGCAATTCAGCAACATGCGCACCTGCGGATCCATCGAAAGCACCTCGTCCTGCGACAGGCCGAAGAGCTTGGGATCGATCAGCTTCTCGCCGTCCTCACGGATCAGACCTTCATGGGGACTCGCGAATCGTCCCGGACCGGAGAAACGGCCAACCGGCCGATAGCCTCTGCCGTACCTTTCGGTCACGGGCTCCTGGACGATCTCGCGTTCACGCAGCAATCGCCAGAAGTCGGAATCCGTCAGGATCCCGCCCGGCATTCGATAGCTGTACCCCACAACCGCGACGGGGGACTCGCGCGACACGGCGGTCATTCTACGGCCGCGACGGCTTCGGGCAGCGCCGGGCCAAGCCTGCCTTGTGCATGGATTTCATCCGCCGACCGCCGGGTGCAAAAAAATGCCGGGAACGACCCGGCCCCCCTGGGGGCCTGTGACGGGCCGTTACGCGGGCTCCGGAACCGGATTTTGCCGCCGAATCAGGAGCCTTCGGCGGACTTCCGCACGACCTGGTCGGCGGCGTCGAACAGCTTCTTGCGCCATTCCTTTCGCCGATTCCGGAACGCTTTCACCATCTCCCACAGCGCGTCGCGGACCTGCTCCACGATTTCCTCGCGCGACTCCTCCGACAGCGTCGTGCCGCTCGTGAACTCGTACTTCTCAATCGCGAAATCAGCGATGTCGAGAATGTTGTCTCCGACGACGGCGAAATCGACCGCGTTCCTCATGGCGGGGGCTTCGCGTGGTTCGTTCATCCGCTTCATCCTCGTGGAAGGGGTGGTTGGGGGTTGCTGATCCTCCTGCCACAGAATGAATGGTCGCGGGCGGACTTAGTCAACCGTCTTCACGTCACCCTGGCGCTGAGTCCAGGCGCGGTTCACGTGCACGGTCAGGACATCGGCGTTGTGGTACTGGTGGTGCTTGACCGATGAGGCGTGATGCCGCAGCAGCGCCAGCGACAGGTCCCGTTCGCTCGTCGGGTCGGGACGGTCCCCGAGCACGGCCAGCTGGTTCTCCAGGTTGCCCTCGTGCGTCGCCGCGGTGAGCTCCAGCCCGGCGCCGAAGCGGAGGTTCCGGGCCACGACGCGCAGTCGTCGCTCCCTGGGGGCGGGGGCCTGTTCCTCCGTCTCCTGGGGCAGGAGGCTCAGGAGCGCCTCCTCTGCCGCCGCCCGCAGGCGGTCCGTGGCCTTGCCGCTCCACTTGTACCGGTCCGCAAAGTCCTGGAGGAACCTGTCGAGTTCCGGGAGGTTCTCCGGGCGCAGCGCCACCTCGATCCTGTGGCGGCGGGGTCCGGTCACGTCGAGGAACAGGTTCAGCAGCAGGATGGACAGCCCGCCCACGGTGAGACCGTTCGCCAGCATGCGGCCCATTGGCGTGGCGAGGTAGGCGGGGAAGATCGCCTGGAACTGGACTCCGGCCCCGATCCAGAACGCCAGGCCCGCGATCAGCGAATACTGCCGGTCGATCCCCTCCTGAAAGAGGATCCGCATGCCCTGTACGAAGATGAGACCGAAGACGACCATAATGTAGGCGCCGAGCACCGGCGCCGGGATCGACAGGATGACGGCGGTGATCTTCGGCACGAAGGCGAGGGCGATGAAGCCGGCCCCGATGACGACGCCGACTCTCCGGGCGGCGACGCCGATGCCGCTCGCGAGCGCGATTCCGGCGATGTACGGCCACGGCGGCAGCACGCCGGCGAAGCCGGACAGGAGCGTGCCCGCCCCGCAGGCGGCGACGGACCCCTGGACCCGGCGGAAATCGACCGCCCGCGGCTCGCGCCGGGAGAGGTGCTGCATGCGGACGTTGTCGCTGACCTGCCGGATCGTGATCACGAAGGACACGAAGAGAAACCCGGGCAGGAGCAGCCAGAAACTCGCGTCGAAGCTCAGATCGAGACCGAAGGCCGGGGGAGTGGGGATCCCGATCCAGCGGGCCTCCGCCACGCGTCCGAAGTCGAGAATCCCGAAGATGGCGGCGGTCACGCAGCCGGCGGCGATCCCGATGACGGCGTTCCAGGCCCGCACCCACCGTTTCCCCCGGAGCAGAAGGCCGACGACGCACAGCATGGTGACCGCCGCGACGGTGGGGGCCGCGGCCGGCGGCGCGTTCTCCGGCACCCGCGTGAGCATGGCGAACGCCAGCGGCATGATCGTCACCGCCACGAGCGCCGTCAGCGTGCCCGACACGACCGGCGTGATGATGCGCCGGAGCAGCGCCAGGCGGGACGCCAGGACGAGTTGGCACAACCCCGCGACGAGCACGAGCACCCCCAGCAGCGCCGGGCCACCCGCGACGAGCGCGAGCGCGCCGACCCCGATCGAAGCCCCCGAGGCGCCCATGACGGTCAGCGTTCCTCCGCCGATGCCGGCGACACGCCTGGACTGGACGATCGTGAGCAGGCCGCCGATCACCATGCTCGCGAAGATCGCCCAGCGCAGGTAGTCGGGGCTCTGGTCCGCGACGCGCGCGACGATCGTCGTGACCACCACCAGGGGCAGGCAGACGAGGATTGCCGTCTGCGCGCCGATCACGAGGCTCATCGCGCGCGGCGGGCGTTCGTCGGCCGCGAACCGCAGCTTCGCGACGTCCGAGAGGGGTCCGTTCGCCATCAGCGATCCTCCGTTACGGGAGTCGGGAGAGCTTGTCCGTCAGCAGCTCCACGCATTCTTCCGGGGAGAGCGTCTCCGTGTCCAGGCGGAGGTCGGGGCGTTCGGGCCGTTCGTAGGGACTGTCGACTCCCGTGAAGTTCCGGATCTCGCCCCTGAGCGCCTTGGCGTAGAGGCCCTTCGGGTCGCGTTCCGCACACGCCTCAAGCGATGCGTCCACATGAACTTCCATGAATTCGCCGGGCTCGAACAGGCTGCGGGCATAGTCGCGTTCCGACCGGAAGGGGCTGATGAAGGCAACGATCACGATCAGGCCCGCGTCGACCATGAGGCGGGCGACCTCCGCTACCCGCCGGATGTTCTCCACCCGGTCCGCTTCGGTGAAACCCAGATCGCGGCACAGGCCATGGCGCACGTTGTCGCCGTCCAGAAGGTACGTATGCCGCCCCTCGATGGTCAGGCGGCGGTCGAGCAGGTTGGCGATGGTCGACTTGCCCGAAGCGGACATCCCGGTCAGCCACACGCATTGCGCGCGCTGGAGCTTGAGCCGCGAGCGGACCTCCTTCGACACGTCCAGATGCTGCCATTTCACATTCGCCGCCCGCATGAGCGGGAAGAGGATCGTGCCGGCCGCGGCGGTCGCGTTCGTGGCCCGGTCGATCAGGATGAAGCCGCCCAGCGCGCGTGACTCGTCGAAGGGCGCGAAGGGGACGGCACGGTTGGTCGCGAGGTTCACGGTGCCGAGGTCATTTGATTTCAGGACGGAGGCGGCCAACTGGTTGCCGTTGGATACGTCCAGCCGGTGCCTGATCCGGGTGACGGCGGCGCCGACTTCCCGTGAGTGGAGCTTCATCACGTACGGCCGACCCACGGCGAGAGGCTCGTCGTGCATCCAGACGAGGCGCGCCTGGAACTGGTCCGCCACCCCCACGGGTTCGTCGGCGTCCACGACGACGTCGCCCCGCGTGACATCGACGTCGGGAGCCAGCGTCAACGTCACGGCGTCGCCGCGGCCGGCGCGGTCGCGGGTTCGGTTCCCCACGAGGATCGACGCCACGCGGCTCTCGGTTCCGGCGGGCGAGATGCCGACGGCATCGCCGACCGCCACCGTGCCGCCGGCCACCCGTCCGCAGTATCCGCGAAAGTCGGCATGCGGCCGATTCACATACTGGACCGGCATCCGGAAGGGCCGGCCGGCGGGGGATTCCTCGACGTCCACGGTCTCGAGATGGGCGAGCAGCGTCGGACCCGCATACCAGGGCGCCGACGCGCCGTTTCGAGTGAGGTTGGCCCCGGTCAGCGCCGAAACCGGAATCGCCTCGACCGCAGCGAGACCGATCTCGTCGGCGATCGCGCGGTAGGAGGTCCGGATCGACTCGAAGATGCCCCGGTCCCATTCGACGAGATCCATCTTGTTCACGGCGAGAACGACGCGGCGGACGCCGAACATGGCCACGATCCGCGTGTGCCGCGCCGTTTGGGGCAGCACGCCCTTGCGGGCATCCACTAGGACGACGGCCAGGTCCGCGGTCGAGGCGCCCGTCGCCATGTTGCGCGTGTACTGCTCGTGGCCGGGCGCGTCGGCCACGATGAACCGGCGGCTCGGCGTCTCGAAGCTCCGGTACGCGACATCGATCGTGATGCCCTGTTCGCGCTCGTCCCGCAGTCCGTCGACGAGCAGGGCGAGATCGGTTTCCGTCCCCTGCGTGCCGTAGCGGACCGAATCCCGTTCGAGGCGCCTCAGTTCGTCCGAAAAGACCTGCCGGCAGTCGTACAGCAGTCGGCCGATGAGGGTGCTCTTGCCGTCGTCGACGCTGCCGCAGAGCACGAAGCGAAGGGTCGCCGGCACCGGCGGCGGCATCGGCGGCGGCATCAGAAATAGCCCTGCTTCTTCTTGAGTTCCATCGAACCGTCGCGGTCGTGGTCGATGAGACGCCCCTCGCGTTCGGAGCGATCCGTGCCGAGCGTCTCGGCGATGACCGCGTCGAGCGTATCCGCGTCACTCTCGACCGCGGCCGTCAGCGGGTAGCAGCCCAGCGTCCGGAAGCGGACGCGCCGTTGCTGCGACTCCTCGCCCGGGAGCAGCGGCATCCGGTCGTCGTCGACCATGATCCACCGTCCATCCCGCTCGACGACGGGACGTTCGGCGGCGTAGTAGAGCGGTACGATCGGGATCTCCTCCGCGCGGATGTACCGCCAGACGTCCGCCTCGGTCCAGTTGGAGAGCGGCGACACGCGCAGGGATTCTCCGGGCCCCAGGCGCGTGTTGTACAGGTTCCACGGCTCCGGACGCTGCGCCTTCGGGTCCCATTGGTGGGCCGCGTCGCGCAGGGAAAACACGCGTTCCTTGGCGCGCGACTTCTCCTCGTCCCGCCGCGCCCCGACGAAGATGATGTCGTGCCTGCCCTCGTCGAGCGCCTGCCGCAGCGCCGCCGTCTTCATGACATCGGTGTAGCGTTCCGATCCGTGATCGAACGGATTGACGCCCTCACGCAGCCCGTCCTCGTTGGTGTGAACCCGGAGTTCCACGCCCGCTTCCGCCGCCGTCCGGTCCCGGAAGTCAATCATCTCACGGAACTTCCATGTCGTGTCGATGTGCAGCAGGGGGAACGGCGGCGCGGCCGGCCAGAAGGCCTTCCGGGCGAGGTGCAGGAGCACCGACGAGTCCTTCCCGATCGAATACAGCATCACGGACCGCGACGACGCCGCGAGCCCCTCCCGGAGGATTTCGATGGCTTCGGACTCCAGCGACGCCAGCCAGGCGCCCGAGAGATCGTTCAGCGCTCGATCCCTCCCGCAGCCAGACCCAGTTTCGGCTTCCGCCGCCAGCGAACGAAGGCCCGCTTCGCCCGCACCGTGAACGTGTAGTTCATCATCGCCAGAGCCGGCACGGCGAGCATGATGATGAAGGTCGCGAACAGAATCCCGAACCCGAGGCTCACCGCCATGGGCGAGAGGAACTGCGCCTGCGTGCTGCGCTCCAGGATGATCGGCGAGACCCCCAGGAAGGTGGTCACGGAGGTCAGCATGATGGGCCGGAAGCGGACCTTCGCCCCCTGCACGATGGCCTCGGACATGGGAAGCCCCGAGCGGTGCCGTTCGTTGATGAAATCGATGAGGACGAGCGAGTCGTTCACGACCACGCCCGACAGGCCCACGAGCCCGAACATGGAGAGCATGCCGAGATCCAGGCCCATGATCAGGTGCCCGATCGCGGCGCCGACGAGCCCCAGCGGAATCGAGGCCATGACGACGAGCGGCTGCAGGTACGAGCGGAAGGGGATGGCGAGGAGCGCGTAGATCGCGAGCAGGGCAAGCAGGAAACCGCGGGCGATCCCCTCGAACGCCAGCGTCTGCTGGCGCTGCTCTCCGCCGAACCCGTAGCGAAGGCCCGGATACCGGGCCTGCAGTTCCGGCAGGATCGCGGAGGTGATCTCCGTGTTGACCTCCTGCCCCGTGATCACGGCCGCGTCCACATCCGCCGTGACCGTCACGATGCGGCGCCCGTCGATCCGGTTGATGGTCGATGAGGCGACCCCGAACGACACATCCGCGACCTCCGACAGCGGCGCCTCGCCGCCCGTCGGCGTGCGGATCCGGTAGTCCTGCAGATCGGCGAGCGTGTTCCGCTCCGACTCGGGAAGCCGGACGTAGACGCGCACTTCGTCGCGGCCCCGCTGCAGGCGGTAGACCTCGTTCCCGAAGAACGCCCCGCGCACCTGGCGCGCCAGGTCGTCGAGCGTGATCCCGAGGGTGCGGGCGGCGGGCCTGAGTTCCAGCTCCAGCTCGCGCTTGCCCTGGCCCCGGTCGTCACGCACCTCCGTCACGCCCGCGATGCGCACTAGGCGGTCCGTGAACGCCGGCACCGCCGCGTTCAGCACCGCCGTGTCCGGATGGGAAAGTTCCACCTGCACCGGCGATCCCAGATCGATGAGGATGGAACTGAACGTGAGTTCCCGCGCGCCCGCGACCGGCCCGACGCGCTCCCGCCAGGCCCGCTCCACCTCGATGGCCGGCAGGTCCCGGATCTCCGGGTCGGTCAGCCGCAGACTCACCTCGGCGATGTTCGAGCGGACGAAGCTCGCTTCGGCGCTCATGCCGGGGCCTCCGGCCTGCGAGGGACGCTGCCCGATGCTCGTGAACACCGCCTCGACCAGCGGCGGCTCGTCATCCGGCAACTGCGCTTCCAGTTCCGCGATCGCCGCGTATCCCTGCCCCTCCACGTAGCGCGCGACTTCCGCGGTGCGCTCGCTGGTCGTACCCTCGGACATCTCGATGTACGCGACGACCTCCTCGCCCTCGATCACGGGCAGAAGGCTGAACCGGAGATGCCGTCCCGCCACCAGCCCCCCCACGATCATCAGGGAGGAGACGGCCCCGAGCACGGTCAGGCCCGGCCGCCGCACGGCGAAGCGCACGGAGCGCTCCAGCGGCCCGTCGATGAAGCGCTGCAGGCTTGTCTGGACGAGCGCCTGCAGGCGGTAGACGGGCCCCAGCCAGCCTCCCTTCCCGCGGCTCGCGCCCGGGGCCGGGAGGTGCGAAAGGTGATACGGGAGGATGAACAGGACCTCGACGAGCGAAAGCAGCAGCACGGAGATCACGATCGCGGGGATCACGTAGAGGAACTTCCCAAGGCTGCCGGGCACGAAGAGGAGCGGGGTGAACGCCGCGACGGTCGTGAGCACGGCGAAGATCACGGGCACGGAGACGCGTCTCGTGCCCTTGATTGCCGCCCGCAGGGCGGCCGTTCCTTTCTCCCGTTCGGCGAAGATGTTCTCCCCCACCACGATCGCGTCGTCCACCACGATCCCGATCGCGAGGATGAAGCCGAACAGCGCCATCATGTTGATGGAGATACCGGCCCACGCCATCACCGCGAACACGCCCGCGAAGGAGAGGAAGATCCCGACCGCGGTCCAGAACGCCAGGCGCAGGTCGAGGAAGAGGGCAAGGGCGATGAGAACCAGGATCAGACCCAGCCGGCCGTTCTTGATGAGGAGGTCGATGCGGCTCTGCAGGTATGAGGCTTCACTGCGCCAGATGCTGTAGTCGACGCCTCGCGGGAGCGCGAGGGCCAACTCCTCTTCCAGGTAGCGCTCGACTTCGTCCGAGATCTCCAGGACGCGCTCGTCTCCCGTCCGCATGACCTGGACGAAGGCCGTCGGTTGCCCGTTGTAGGCGTTGATGAGGTCGACGTCCTCGAAACCGTCCCGGATGTCCGCGACGTCGGAGAGGCGGAGCATCGACCCGTCGACGTTCGCCCGCACGACGATGTCCGCGAAGTCCGCCCGGGTGTAGTTCTGGCCGCGGATGTGAACGAGGATCTCCTCGCGGTCGGTCTCGACGCTGCCGCCGGGAAGGTCGAGGCTGCCCCGCCGCACCGCCGCGGACACCTCGTCGAGGGTCAGGCCATGCGCGCGCAGGGCCGCCTTCGACACTTCGATCGAGATCTCGTACTGCCGGACGCCGGAGACGCGGACGAGGGAGATGGTCGGCAGCGAAGTGAGGTCATCCTTGACCCGGTTCGCGATCTCCTTGAGCGTCCGCTCGGGAGCGTCGCCGAAGATCGCGATCTCCATGACGCGGCCCTGCGCGCTCAGCGCGACGACCTCCGGCTCTTCCGCGTCGACCGGGAAGCTCGTGATCCGGTCGATGGCGGACTTGATCTCGTCCAGCGTCTTCGACTCGTCCGTGCCCAGCGACAGTTCGGCGAGCACGATGCCGACACCCTCCGAAGCGGCGCCCGTCACGCGGTCGACGCCCTGGATGCCCGTGATCCGCTCCTCGACCCGCCGCACGATCGCCTGTTCGACTTCGTCGGGCGACGCTCCGGGGTACTGGACCTGTACCTGGATCGTGTCGAGGGAGATCTCGGGGAACGTCTCCTGGGGCAGGCTGATGAGGCTCACGAATCCCGCCAGGATGATCAGCACCATCAGCAGGTTCGCGGCGACTCCATGCTTGGCCATCCACCCGATCGCCCGCCTCATGAGCCGTCTCCTTCCCGCTCGTCGCCGCCAGCGCCCCGCTCCCACGGCTCCGCGCTCTCCAGCAACTGAACCGGCCGCACCGTCATGCCCTCTGTGACGAAGAGGAGCATCGAAACGATGACCGGGGTGCCGTCCGGGATCGGTCCGAGCACGACGGCTTGATCGTCCACTTCCTGGATCGGCTCGACCGGCGTCATCACGAGCAGGGTGTCGTCCGCCACCGTCCAGAGGACATCGCCGTCGCGGACGGCGGCGGCCGGGACGACGGCGTATTCCTCGAAGCTCGTGCCTTCGATGTCCACCGTGGCGTAGCTGCCGAGCAGGAGAGGCGGTCGCCGGGGATCGTCCTCCGGGGGGGTGAACGGCTCGGGGACGGTGACGACCACGTCGACCGTTCGCGTCTGCTCGTCGAGCGCGGCCTCCGCCCGGTCCACGTATCCCGACCACGCGTACTCGACCCCGCCGTACTCGGACACGATGTCCACCGGGATGCGGGTCGCGGCATCGCCGGCGCGCGCACTCCACAGACGCTCGATCAGCGCCGCCTCGTTGTCGCTCAGGGGCACGACGATTTCCACGGCGTCCGTCGCGTACAGGCGGCCGACGGCCTGGCCGGCCGCGACGAACTGCCCTGGATCGACCGTCTCCTCGCGCACGATCCCGTTGAACGGGGCTCGAATCCAGGTCCGTTCAAGCGCCAGGCGCGCGTCCTCCAGCCTGGCCCTGGCGCTCCTGAGGGCCGCCGCCGCCGCATCGAGTTGCGGCTGCCGCGTGACGAGCGCGTTCGGCGGCGTCGGGTCGAGGTTCTCGCGGGCGGCGAGCCGCCTCCATTCGTCGAGCGCGAGGCGCGCGTTCTCCTCGGCTTCCAGCAACGCCACCTCGCGCTGGGCGACGTCCGCCTCCGCGGCCTCGACGGCGTTCTCGTAGTCCGCCGGGTCTACCCGCAGGAGCGGCTCGTCCGCGACGAAGCGCCCGCCGCTCACCAGGGCGGCCGAGGTCCAGATCACGCGCCCGCCGACCTGCGACGCGATCGTAACTTCCGCGCTGGGACGGACCGTGCCGCCGCCCCGCACCTTGATCGCGCCCTGCGTCACGCGGGCGGGCACCGTGCTGACCGTGGGGATCACGCGCGGAGGCTCCACCTCCGCCGGTGCGGCGCGCATGCCGAACAGCAGCGCGAAGCCGAACACGCCCACGCCGATAACGATCGCCCCCTGTACCAACCGCTTCGTGAACGCGGGCAGGGCGACGGGCGCCCTCGTGTCCCCGGCCTCGTGCGGCGTGTGCGGCGTGTGCCGCGATCCGTCTTCCATCATTCCGCCCTATCTCCGATCAGGGAGCGACGCCGCGTCCCCCGTGTCTTCATTAATCTCGACGTCCTCTACATCCTCGACATCCTCCGCCACCCACGCGCCGCCCAGGGCGCGGTGCACGGCGAGCCGCGCCTCCCCGATGCCGCGTTCGGCGAGCACCCGGGTGGTTTCGGCGCCGTTCAGATTGACCCGCGCGTCGAGGTACTCGACATAATCCCCCACTCCGCTCTGGTAGCGCTCCAACTGGTTCTCCAGCGAGGCGCGGGCGTCGGCGACCTGTTCCATGACCTGCGCGTACCGCTCCCGCTCGTTCTCGAACTGACGCAGGCTCGTCCGCACCTCCCGGTAGGCTCCCAGCACCGTGCGCGCGTAGGCGATCAGCGCCTGGTCGTACTGCGCCCAGGCCGCCCCGAGGTTGGCCCGCAGGCGACCGCCCTGGAAGATCGGCGCGACGAGGCCGCCGATCAGGTTCGTGAACCACTGGTCGACGAACCGCAGGTCTCCGAGTTCGCCCGCCTGGCGCCCGGCGGCCCCGTTCAGTGAGATCGTGGGGAGCAGCTCGGCCCGGCGCGCCCCGACCCTGCGGCGCGCCGCCTCGACGCGCTCGAACGCGGCCATGACGTCGGGCCGGTCCTCGAGCAGCGACACCGGCAGTCCACCCGGAATCGGGGTCGTATCGATCGCCGGATCGAGTGTCGGCGGTAGAAGATCTTCGATCATCCCCGCGTACCGTCCGACGAGGAGGGCCAGGCGACCCTCGGCGTCGTCCACGGCCGTGCGCAGCCCCGGCAGGTTCGACTCGGCGGTCCGGTACTGCTGCCGGATCGCGTAGAGTTCGAAGGTGTTCGTGACGCCCGCCTGATACCGCTCCCGGGTGAGTTCGGCGCGCTCCCGCAGCAGGTCGACGTTGTCCTCGGCGACCGCGAGCTGCCCTCGCGCCGAGACGACCTCGAGATACGTCGAGATGGTGGACGCGATCACCGTGAGCCGTACGGTCTCCGCGTCCGCCCGGGAAGCCAGGAAGTCGCGGACCGCCGCCCCGGATTCGTTGCGCAGCCGGCCCCAGAAATCCAGTTCGTAGGCGAAGCCCAGCGAGGCCGAGTACGTCGTGAACTCGAACCGGTCGGGGAAATCGAAGCTGAACCCCGGGATCGGGCTCTCGCCGCCATCGTCGCCCCCGAACTGCGACCCGAGGCCCGTGTTGGCGGGGGTGCTGGACCGGTTGCCGTTCGCGTCGAGCGTCAGCGCCGGGAAGAGCGGCGCGCGCGCGATCCGGTACCGGTGCCGCAATTCCTCAAGCCGCGCGACGGCCTCGTGCAGGTCGAGGTTGGCGACGAGCGCGGTCTCGATCAGGCGGTCCAGCGTCGCGTCGTCGAACGCACGCCACCAGTCGCGGGCTTCAGGCGCCTCCTCGGCCGCGGGAGCTTCCGCATCGTACGCCGCGGGCAGTTCGGCGACCGTGGCCGGGAGCCGGGGGCCCGGCGCGAACGAACACGCGCCCACCGCCGCGAGCAGGAGAAACCCGCCCGTTCGCAGGAAACCGCGCGCCCCGACCCCGGAGACCGTCGTCGCGGCGCTCACGCGTGTGCCTCCCCCCGGACGCCTTCGGTCGGTCGCAGACCCGCCAGCAGGAGATCGACGATGTGCGCCTTCCGTTCCTGCAGGAAGCGATCGAAGTCCTCCACGGCCCTGGAGTGGAAGAGGCGCACTGTCGGGAGGGCGACGAACGGAAACAGGCAGGCCGACACGATCGTGAGCAGCGTGTGCCGGAGGTCGACATCGCGGATCTCGCCGGCACCGAGGGCCGCGCGCAACCGGTCCTCGAGCAGGAGCCCCGGCACCTCGTCGCGCGCCTCGATCGCGGCGGCGAAGTGCCGCTCCAGGATGCCGCCGCCGCACAGGCATTCGTTCAGCATCAGGCGGGCCATGTCCTGGTGCTCGTAGATGTAGTCGATGTAACCGTACACGAACGCGCGCAGGCTGTCCTCGACCCCCTCCTCCGCCCGCAGCGACTGGCTGAGCCCGGTCATGAACTGCCGGCACCCGTGCTCGAACACGGCCTCGTAGAGCTGCTCCTTGGTGCGAAAATAGTAGTGCAGCAGCGCGCGATTGATCCCGGCGTGATCCGCGATCTCCTGCAATCGGGCGCCGTCCCGTCCCTTGCGGGCGAACACCGTGAGCGCGGCGTCGAAGATCCTCTGCTCGGTATCCGGCGGTCGTTGTTCGGTGTCCGGCGGTCGTGTGGCGACCGGAGCTTGCGGCACCATCGCGGTCCTCGCGTTGTCCAAATCGTTTAACAGTCTTGTCAAGAGGACCCGGACCCTAGTCACGGCTCGTACCGCACGCAAGTTTCCCGCCGGCGAGATACATCGCGCGAGGTGCATCGCCGCCCCAATTCGGCAGGGCCTGGGCCACGGGCTGCCGGGGACCGCAACACCGACGGAGGATCCATGAAGCCAGGCATCCGGATGTACGGCACGACCGTTCTCGCGATACTCGCGTTCGCGGCGGTGCCGCTGCGGCTGGACGCGCAGAGTGCGCCTCAGGTCGCGCGCTCGGCGGACGGGGTCGTCGTCGCGGCGCAGCCGCTGGCCGCGGCCGCGGGCGCGCGGATGCTGGAACTCGGGGGGAACGCCGCCGATGCGGCCGTCGCCGCCGCGTTCGCGATCTCCGTCGTGGAGCCGAGCATGAACAGCATCGGGGGGCGCAACCAGATCCTGATCCGGACGCCCGACGGCGGGGTCACGGGCATCGACGGGACCACGTCGGTCCCGCTCGGTTACGATCCGGCCACGGCACCCCGCGCCGCCTATGGCTATCCGACCGTCGGCGTACCAGGGTCGGTCGCGGGCCTCATGCGCCTGCACGAGGAATACGGGTCCCTCCCGCTGACCACGATCATGGCCCCGGCGATCGATTACGCGGCGCACGGGTTCCGGCTGCTTCCGGGAGAGGCGCGCCGCCAGGCGGGATCGCGCGACCAGGTGGCGGAATCCGAAGGCGCCCGGCGCTACTACCTGAAGGCCGACGGGTCGCCCTACCGCCCCGGCGACCGGCTCGTGCAGTCCGACATGGCCGAGACGCTGAGGACGATTTCCCTCGGCGGCGGCGACGCCTTCTACCGGGGAGAGATTGCCGGCCGCATCGCCGACGACATGGCGGCGAACGGCGGCTTCCTGACCCGCGAAGCGCTGGCGGCCTACGAAGCGGAGGACTCGCGCATCGTGCGCGGATCCTACCGGGGGTTCGAGATCGTCGGTTCCGACATCCCGGCCTCCGGCGCGATCGCGATCCTCGCCCTCCAGGTCGCCGAAGTCTTCGATCCCGGCAGCATGAGCGACGAGGCGTGGGCGTCCGTCGTCGCCCAGTCCCTCGCTGTCGCCATGACCGAATACCGCCGGCCGAGTTCGGACTCCTCCGCCGCGCGCGTGACGTCGAAGGCGTTCGCCCGCCAGCTCGCGGAGCAGGTCCGGGTGCCCGTGGAGGCCGCCATCGAATCCGGCACGGAGTCCTGGGCCGCGTCGGGGGCCGCGTCACGGGCCGAAGGTCCATGGTTGGCGGTCGGCGCTCCGGTGCCGGGACTGCCGCCGGAGGACGGCCACACGACGCATCTCTCCGCTGCCGACGGGAACGGCATGGCCATCGCGCTCACGCAGACCATCGGCCCCGGCATGGGAGCGAAGGTCGCCACTCCCGGACTCGGGTTCCTCTACGCCGTGACGCTGGGCGGTTACCTGGGAATCAGCGAGCCGGGAGAGCGGGCGCGGTCCGGCATCACGCCCTTCATGGTCCTCGACGACGGCGAACCGTTCCTCGTCCTGGGCGCCGCAGGCGGCATCCGGATCATCTCGGCGGTTGTCCAGGCCGTGACCCGGGTCATCGATGACGGACTGGCGCTACCCGCCGCGCTCGCGGCCCCCCGCGTGCATCCCGACATGGGGCCCGACGGGCTCGCGGGCTTCTCCGTGGAAGCGGGCCCCGAGGACGGCTGGTCCGGGGCTTCGGTGGAGGAATTCCGGGAGATGGGATTCGAGATCACGCCCACGCCGCGGCAGGGCGCGTTCGGGCGCATCCACGGCCTGCAGTACGACGCCGCCACCCGCACCTGGATCGGTGCCGCCGACCCCGACTGGGAGGGCGCCGCTGTGGCGCCCCGCCCCGCCGGGCCGACAGGAGGTCGAGACTAGCCGGAGGCCGGTTGGCCGGCGGCCTCTAGCCTCGCTGCATTCCCGGACAGCCGGCGGCCTCGGCCACGGCGCGCGCGATCAGCACCTGCGCGAGGTGGACGCGGTACTCCGAACTCGCGTTCTCATCCGACGGAGGTGTCTCGACTTCCGACACCTTCGACGCGGCAGCGAGGATCTGTGCCTTCTCGGATGCGCCGGTCAGGGCCGCTTCGACCCCGGGCGCGCGCAGCGGCGTGCCACCCATGTTCGTGAGCCCGATCGCGGCGCCCGCGATTCCGGAGTCCGTCCAGTTCACGACCGCGGCCACGCCGACGATCGCCCAGTCCTGCGCGCGGCGCTGGAACTTCTGATAGGCACTGCCCCACCCTTCCCGCTTCGGCACCCGGACGCCGGTCACGATCTCTCCATCGGCCGCGGCCGACATGAACGGGCCGACGAAGAAGTCCGCCGCCGCCACCGAGCGCGTGCCATCGCGGCCCGCGAGTGTGACCTCGGCATCGAGCGCCAGGAGCGCCGCCGGCAGATCCGAGGCCGGGTCCGCGTGTGCTACGGAACCCCCGAGCGTGCCGCGATGCCGCACCTGCGGATCGCCGATCCCCTCCGCCACCTTCGCCAGAAGGCCGCTCCCGCCCGTGAGTTCGGACGCGCCGGCCACTTCGTGATGCGTCGTCAGGGCCCCGATGACGACCGAGTCGCCGTCGTCGTGTACGCCGCGCAGTTCGTCGAGACCGCCGATATCGACGAGCAGGGAGGGCCGCGCAAGGCGCAGCCGCATGAGCGGAAGGAGCGAATGTCCGCCGGCCAGCGGCCGCGCGTCCTCGCCGCCCGCCGCGAGCAGGCTCAGCGCCTCATCGAGAGACGACGCGCGCTCGTAGTCGAAAGACGCGGGGATCATGCCTCACCTCCCTGGGCCGCCTGAATCGCTCGCCACACCCGTTCCGGACTCGCCGGCATCGGGACGTCCGTCACGCCGAGATGCGAGAGCGCATCCACGATCGCGTTGATCACCGCCGGCGCGGACCCGATCGTCCCCGCTTCGCCGATCCCCTTCACTCCCATGGGATTCGACGTGCTCGGCGTCACCGTCCGATCCGTCTCGAAGGACGGGAACTCCGCCGCGGAGGGCACGAGATAGTTGACCATCGACGAGGTCTCGAGCGTCCCGTCCTCTGCGTACGTCGCTTCCTCGTACAGCGCGGCCGCGATCCCCTGCGCCACGCCGCCGTGCACCTGGCCGTCCACGATGACGGGGTTGATCACCGGCCCGCAGTCGTCCACCGCGATGTAGCGGACGAGATCCACGGCGCCCGTCTCCGTATCCACCTCGACGACGGCCACGTGCGTCCCGAAGGGGAAGGTGAAGTTCGGCGGATCGTACACGCAGCTCGCCTCAAGCCCGGGCTCGGAGTCCTCCGGCAGGCTGTGGGCCGTCCACGCCGCGAAGGCGAGTTCCGGCATCGACTTCGTGCGGTCCGGGACCCCTTTCACCGAGAAGGTCCCCGCCTCGTACTCGAGGTCCTCCGGCGCCACCTCGAGCAGGTGCGCCGCGAGTCCCCTCGCCTTGTCCACCACCCGGTCGCACGCGTTGTGCACGGCGACCCCGGCCACCGCGAGGCTGCGGCTGCCGTAGGTGTTCATCCCGTGCGGCGCCACGTGCGTGTCCCCGTGGAGGACCGTGACGTCCTCGTACGGAATCCCGAGCGCGTCCGCCGTGATCTGCGACCAGGAGGTCACGTGCCCCTGCCCGTGCGGCGAACTGCCCGTCACGACTTCCGCCTTTCCGGTCGGCAGCATGCGCACCGTGGCCGCATCCCAGCCGCCGGCTGCGTACTTCAGCGAAGCCAGCACCTGCGAGGGCGCGAGCCCGCAGATCTCCACGTAGGAGGAGAACCCGACCCCGATCTGCCTGCTGCCCCCTCCCTCCCTGCGCTCCGCCTGGTCGCTCCGGAACCCGTCGTAGTCGAGCAGTTCCAGCGCCCGGTCGAGCGCGGGCTCGTAGTCGGCCGAATCGAAGGCGAGCCCGCCCGGGCTCTGCACCATGTCGCCGGCCGGGAGGAAGTTGCGGCGCCGGATCTCCGCCGGGTCCACGCCGACTTCCCGCGCGAGCGAGTCGATCGCCCGCTCGATGGCGTAGGTCGCCTCGGGCCGACCCGCGCCCCGGTAGGCGTCCGTCGGGGTCGTGTTCGTGAACACGCCCGTGCACTCGAAGTGGTACGCCTCACCGCCGTAGCAGCCGCAGTAGAGGAAGGCGCCCAGGAGCGGCACACCCGGCGCCACGAGCTGCAGGTAGGCGCCCATGGCCGCGAGGATGTGGACGCGGTATCCGAGGATGTCGCCGTCGGAGGTCGCCGCGATCTCGATCTCCTGGACCTGGTCCCGGCCGTGAATCGTGGCGAGGTATCCCTCGCTGCGGCCAGCGACCCACTTGACCGGCTTCCCCAGGCGGCGCGCGAGGGCGATGCAGAGCGCCTCCTCCGCGTACACGTTCAGCTTCGAGCCGAAGCCGCCGCCCACGTCGGAGGGCGCGATGACGCGGATCTGCGACTCGGGGATTCCGAGGGTGAGCGCGAACAGCACCTTCGCGACGTGGGGAATCTGCGTCGTGGACCACACGGTGAAGTCGCCCGTCGAGGGGACGGACTGCGCGACGACCGCGCGCGGCTCCATCGCGTTCGGGATGAGCCGCGGCTGCGTGTAGCGCTCCTTGACGACGACATCCGCCTTCGCGAACGCCTCATCCACCTCGCCGTTCGTCAGCGCCCAGGTGTAGCTCTTGTTGTCGTCGAACGACTCGTGTACGCGCGGCGCGCCATCGGCCACCGCCGCCTCCACGTCCACGACCGCGTCGAGCACCTCGTAGTCGACCTCGACGAGTTCCGCCGCGTCGAGCGCCGCGTTGCGGCTCGTGGCGACCACGACCGCCACCGCGTCGCCCACGTACCGCGCCACATCCTGCGCCACCGGCCAGTGGTCGGGGATCCGGATGTCGTCCGTCACGGGCCACGCCATGGGCAGCCCCGCCGCCCATTCACCGGCGAGGTCGGCCCCGCTGTACGCCGCGACCACGCCCTCCGCGGCCGCGGCGGCGGAGACGTCCACCGAGTTGATGCGCGCAGACCCGTGCGGGCTCCGCACGAGCGCCGCATGAAGCATGCCGGGCAGCGTGAGGCCTTCCAGGAACTGGCCCTGCCCCGTGAGAAGCTTGGGATCCTCTTTCCGTGGGACCCCGCCGCCAACGTATTTCTCAGCCGTCGCCATGTTCTCTCTCCTCGCCTAAGAGCCCATGTCGTCGGCGGCCGCGAGCACCGCCTTGACGATGTTGTGGTAGCCGGTGCACCGGCAGAGGTTGCCCTCCAGCGCGAGCCGGACTTCGTCTTCCGTGGGCGCGGGGTTCTCATCCAGATATCCCACCGCGGCCATCATCATGCCCGGCGTGCAGAACCCGCACTGCAGGCCGTGGTTCTCGTGGAACGCCTTCTGGACCGGGTGCCAGTCGCCGTTGCTCGCGAGCCCCTCGACGGTGGTCACGTCCGCGCCGTCCGCCTGGACGGCGAGCACGGTACACGACTTCACCGACTGACCATTCATCAGAATCGTGCAGGCGCCGCACGAGGACGTGTCGCAGCCCACGTTGGTGCCGGTCAGTTCGAGTTGTTCGCGGACGAAATGAACGAGGAGGGTGCGGGGTTCGACGTCCGCCTCGTGCCGAACCCCGTTCACGGTCATGGAGATGCGCTTCATGCGGCCACTCCTGATCCTGTGCCGGCGGGAGCGCCGGCGGAGCTCCCGGAACGGGACTCATCCGGCCGCCCGTCGGCCGGGGGGATTCAGTCTAGAACGGGCTGCGGGGCCGGGGCAACCGGGCCGGGCCCGGGAGTCGGCGGGAGTGGTTAGCGGGCCGGGTCCGGGGTCGGCGCGTCGAACGTGAGGGCGACGCGGAAGCCGGTGCCGCCGCCGACCTGCGGATGGGCGTGGCGCGCTTCGGCGGTGGCCAGAATGCTGCCGCCGCTGCGCCACGCCGAGCGTACGGTCCAGCGGAAGTGGTAGAAGGCGCCGCCCCGCCAGGTGGGACGCAGGCAGCGGCCTTCGCTCCAGTGATGGGACGCTTCGCGGACGGGTGAGCCGTCGGTGGGCACCTCGTCGTAGGTGGCCGTCCAGCAGTCGGCCGCGAGTTCGGACACGTTGCCCAGCATGTCGTGGAGTCCCCACGGGTTCGGCGGCAGCGATCCCGTGGGCGCGGTGGACCCCACCTCCCAGTCGAGGCCGCACTCGTCGCACACCGCGTGTCCGCTCCCGACCTCGTCTCCCCACCAGCGGGCGGTCGTCGTCCCGGCGCGGGCCGCGTATTCCCACTCGGCGCTGCTCGGCAGCCGGTACGGGCGGCCGGTCTCCTCCGCCAGCCAGGCCAGGTACATCTCGGCGTCGAGGTAGGAGACGTGGATCACGGGACGGTCGCCCCGCCCCCATCCCCTGTCCTCGGGCCGGTAGTCGCATCCTCCCGCTGCCACGCAGCGGTCCCACTCGTCGAACGTCACCTCGTACTTGCCGATGGCGAACCGGTGTCCGAACTCGATCCGCACGCGGGGACGCTCCCGCTCCCGGCTGAACTCCGGCCGGTCCGGCTCCCGGTCGAGCCCCAGGCGCCGGTCTTCTCCCTCGGCCCGCCCCGTCACGAACCCTCCCGGCGGCATTTCCACCATGACCGGACAGAGGTCGCAGTCCCTGAACTCGCGCAGGCCCGCCGGGTTGGGCTCCGAGGGGCGCCGGGGCGGGGCCGACGCCGCGGCGGAGGACGATTGTCTGGACCCGCCGCGCAGTACCGACCCGATCCGAGCGGGCGGGCTCCCGGCGGCGGGCCCGCGGCCATCGCGGGCGCCCGATCCGCCGGCCGCCGCGGCGTCCGTCCCGATTTCGTACAGCGACACCCGGATCTCCCCCGTCTCCGGCACCGGCCGCACGGCGACCAGCCGCAACGGCGACACGAACCCGACGGGGATGGCGGGGATGTCGAGCGTCCCCAGGTATCCGCCTCCGGGTCCCATCACATCGATGACCTCGGGGATGAGACCACGCACCCGCCGCGACACCCACAGCCCGCCCGTCGGATCGAGCGTGAAGCCGACGATGGGAGACAGCACCTCCTCGTATCCGGTGGCGTCGACCACTTCCGCGGCCGTCACGCCGCACTGCCGCATGAGGCCCCCGTACGGGCCCGGGCCGAACGAAAGCGACGCCATCGCCATCGCTCGCGTGACGGGGATCGCCGGCGCCGCCGCCCGCCGCACGCTGGCGAAGACCTCTCCCCGCGCGTAGCCGTCGATCCGGAACCCGTCCCCGTTCACGAACCAGAGCGTGTCGCCGCGGCTCGCCCACACCGCGTCCGGCGCGAACACCTTCGGGGCGGGCATGGACACGCACGGCAGTTCCATGAGCGACAGTTCCCGCCTCACGACGTGGACCGGTTCCGCTCCGCGGGGCGTATGGACCGCCAGCGTCTGGTCCATCGACATGTCCGCCGTCGTGGAACCCACGGTCGCGAACCATTCCGCCGCCGCGCCCTCGCCCACCGCAAAGCCGGGGCCCCAGTAGCTTGCGGGGAGCCGCTCCTCCCCCGCGAACTCTCCGTCCCGCGACCAGCGGCTGAGCACGCCCCGCCTCGCATCGAGCGCGACGAGCGTCCCCCCCGGCCCCAGCGTCAGCGCGGACACGCCCCGGAACTCGCCCGGACCCTCTCCCGCCCGTCCCACTGCCTCCACGAAGGCCCCCGCGCCGTCGAACACGGCGACCCGGGCGCCCGTCACGTCCGCGACGTAGACCCGCTCGGCCGTCGGATCCGCGGCCACTCCCCAGGGGAGCGCCGTGAGCGCGCTGTCCGGCGTCATGAGGTCCGCCATGTGCACCGCCCCGCCCGCGAACGGCGCGTCGGCGGACTCGTTGTCGGAAATCGCTACTCCGACCGAGTCGCGCGGCGACAGGCCCCCGAGACCTTCCTCCGGCCCCGGGGCGCAGGCGCCGACCGCAAGGACGACACCGGCTGCGACGAGCGTCGGGCGCCGCATCGGCGCCTTACGCCGCATCCCGGCGCCCGCCCGCGTACTGCAGGGCGAGCCAGGCGATCGACGCCACGCCGAGGATGAGGAAACCGACGATGGACGAGCCCAGGGCGACCTGGATCCCGCCCCACGCCAGCCCCGCGTTTACCTCCCCAGCCCGCGAGATAGCCTCTGCGGCCAGCCAGACGCCGACGAGGGATCCGAGCACCCCGAGGCACGCGGCGAGGGCGCCGAGAACCAGGATGGAATGGATGCGCAGCCCCGCCGGCGGGGCTCCGGAGGACCGAAACCGGTCGGCCGTCGCGCGTCCGATCTGTACCAGCATCAGGATCAGGACGATCCAGATCGGATACTGGATGAATCCGAGTGATTCGATGAAGGACATCGCTACCTCCGCCTTGATGGGGTGGTTGGGAGCCGCGAGGCGAAGAACGCCGATATGCGGTGCTCCATGGTTTCGTCGTCGATCAGGCGCGGGGTGAGCGCGAGCCAGCCGAAGAGTCCGAAGATGGCCGCGCTCAGCCCGAGCGCGGCGAAGGAAACGACGCGGCCGACTGCGTCCCACATGGCCGGCGGCGCAAAGCCCTCGGCTTCGAGCGCTCCGAAGGCGCCCCAGACCTCCCGGGCAGCGCCCAGCGCCCCGAGGGCGACCGCGAGGACGATGAGGCCGATCTGCCGCTCCCACAGCCGGCGCCGCAGTTCCGGCCGCAGATCGCCGTCGATCCAGAGATGCTTGGCGGCCCGGGTCCAGTTCGCGGCGAGAAGGGCGACGACGATGACCTGGGGCCAGGCCAGCACGGCCGCGGAGCCGAGGGCGCCCGTCCCGAGAATCGTGATGCACGCCACCGCCCCGGCCAGCGCCGTGGCCACGACGATCCCGAGGCGTTCCGCCCGATCGATCCATCCCGCGCCCCGCGCCCAGCGGCCCAGAGGCGGCGCGTGCTGCGCCTCGAGTTGCGCGAGCGTATCCGTGCCCGGCACGACCCGGCGGAGGGCGGCGCGGCGCGCCTGCGCCGGCCCGTATCCGCGACGTTCCAGTTCCGCCTGCAGCGCCTCCGCGTCGGCGTCGACTTCCTCCAGCAGGTCGAGGCGGCGTCGCGGCGGCACCACGAGACTCCGTTCGACGTCGGCCAGGGGGTGGTCAGGCCGCATGGGTGCCCCCGAAGAGTTCCAGCAGCACCCGAAACTGCCGTTCGAGTTGCGCGGCCCCCGCCGCGAGTTCGGCCCGGCCTGCGTCGGTGAGTTCGTAAGTCTTCCGCCGCCGGCCCTTCCCGCCCCAAGTGCCGCGCACGTGCCCGTCCGTCTCGAGCCGGTGCAGGATCGGGTAGAGCGTCCCGTGCTGAAACGAAAATGCGCCCCCCGTCCGTTCCTCCACGGAGAGCGCGATCTGGTATCCGTGCGCGGGTCCCCGCTCCAGGACCGCGAGCACGAGCAGCTCGTTGATTCGCTTCGAGAGAGTGGCCTGCAAGCGGCACCTCGTTTCGACCGTTCCACGTTCAGCTCGGCGCCCGGCTCGCCCAGGAGCCTCTCAAGCATGATATAAAGATTATCTTTATATCGCAAATCTGTATACGGAAGAGATTCCGGACGGGGCGCGCCACGCGCGGCGGTGGATGTTACGGGAGGCGATGAAGCGGGGGCCGTCGCGGGTATCCCCGGCCGGAACAGTCCGCGACATTGGAGGCGCATGTATACGACCTGCATCTTTTGCCACGGCGACCTCGGCCGGAACGAGGCCATCGAGGAGTTCCCGGTGGGGCGCCGCCTCGCCTTCGACGGGGCGAAGGGACGGCTGTGGGTCGTGTGCCGGCGCTGCGAGCGCTGGAACCTGTCGCCGCTGGAGACGCGCTGGGAGGCGATCGAAGCGTGCGAACGCGCCTTCGAGACCACCCGCATGCGGGTCGCCTCCGACAACATCGGCCTCGCGAAGCTCAAGGAGGGCCTCGAACTCGTCCGCGTCGGCGACCCCGTTCGGCAGGAGTTCGCGGCCTGGCGCTACGGCGACCAGTTCGGCCGGCGCCGCCGCCGCGCCGCGCTCATCACGGGGGGCGTCGGGGCGGCGGCGGGCGCGGTCGTCGTGGGCGGCACGCTCGCCGGGTTCGCGATGGGCGGGGTCTTCCCGGGGCTCTTTCAGGCGGCGCAAGCCTGGTATCGGGACCGCGTCCTTCTCCGCCTCAGGGATGAGCACGGCGATCCCATCCGAATACAACGGAAACACCTCTACACGTCTCGCCTGATACCCAGCCCTGATGCATCGGGATGGGACCTCCGCGTTGATCACATCACGGGTTGGGACAAGTGGGGGAAGACCCGCAAGCGCAAGAACCGGCGACATACGATGATCGTGCACGGCAGCGAGGCGATCGGCCTCGCAGGCCAGCTCATGGCCCACGCCAATCGGAGTGGCGGGGCCCGGAAGGCGATCCGCGCCGCGGTCGAGCGGATCGAGGAGGCCGGACATCCGGAGGCTTTCCTGCCGGAGGCGGCTCGCCGCGCCATGAGCGACTTCTCCAGTTCGGGAAAGGCGGATCTCCCCCCGAAGAAGGTCGAGAATCTCATGAAGCCGCTTCCCGGCACCCTGGCGGGTCTCAAGGTGGACGTGCGGCTGGCGGTCGAGATGGCGACGCACGAGCAGGCGGAGCGCGAGGCGCTGGAGGGGGAACTGAAGGAACTGGAGGCGCGGTGGCGCGAGGCGGAGGAGATCGCCCGCATCGCCGACAGCCTCCTCGTTCCCGAGAGCGTGGACAGCTTCATCGCCGGCGAACGTTCGCAGATCGACGACGACCCCGCGAAGGGAGCCCGAACCGGCTGAAAGCCCGGGCCGGCTGAAAGCCCGCACCGGCCGGTCAGCCTGTCCGGCGCCGCCCCAGTTCCCTATCCTGCCGCATGAGCGAGAAGAGACTCATCGTCGTCGGCGACCGCGTGCTCATCGAGCCCCTGGAGGGTGAGGAGCGCACGGATGTCGGCCTCTACCTCCCCCCCACCGCGATCGACAAGCAGGCAGTGCAGGCGGGGACGGTCGTCGCCGTCGGCCCCGGGACTCCGGTCGGGCCGCCCGCCGAACTCGACGACGAACCGTGGAAGATCGGCGCCACCGAAGCCCGCTATCTCCCGATGCAGGCGCGACCGGGAGACTACGCGCTCTTCTTCCGGAAGGCCGCGGTGGAGATCACCTTCGAGGGCACGCAGTACCTCGTCGCACCGCAGGGCGCGATTCTCACCCTCGTCCGCGAGGAGGGTGAGGGAGAAGAAGCCGCCGAGGGCTTCGACCCCTCCTTTCTCTAGCCGCCCGCGCGCAGCGGGTTAGCGGTCGACGGGGCCGATCCGGTTGGGCCGCAGGGAGTGACAGTTCACCTCCCAGGAGGTCGCCCGGGCCTGAACCGGGGCGTCGCCCGTCGCGGACGCGGCGGCCGCCTGCCCCCGAAGCCGCGCCACCGCCCGTCCGACCATGTCCCCGCGGCTGCGACGCAGCGCCACGGCCCCCCGCACCTCGGGAGTCGACCATACGACCCACAGCGTGTCGGCCCGTGTGAACCAGCGCGTCTCCGTGCCGGAAAGGTCTCCGTCACCCTCGAGCGCGACGGCCTTGTAGGCGGTCATCTCTCTCCCGTACGCGTCGACGGAGTCGGCGAACAGCATGACCGACCGCACCGTGGGCGGATCGGTTTCGGGATCTTCCCCACCGTTGTCCGCGAGCCAGGTGTCGAACCGGAGGTGCCGGCAGCCGAGGAAGTCCCACAGGCGGAGATCGGCGGGTTCGGGCGGGGGTGGAGGCTCGACCTCCCGGAAGCGGAACCAGATCGAGACCCAGACGAAGACGGCCGACAGTCCCACGGCCACCATCAATCGCTTGGTCTTCAGTTCCCACCTCCGCTCGTGCCGGAATCGCCGCGGCCAACCTAGTGTGGCCCTCGTCGCCGCGCACAGCTTTTGGTGCGGGGCCCGCGACCGTAGGATATCCTCGCGATTCCCCGCCGTTTCCCCCCAACCACGCGTACGCGGAAGTCGAGGTCTGTTTGGCACCCCCGCCCGGGAAGATCCGGAACATTGCGATCATCGCCCACGTCGATCACGGGAAGACGACGCTCGTCGACCACATGCTGCGGCAGGCCGGCGCCTTCCAGTCGCACGAGCGGGTCGAGGAACGGGTCATGGACTCGAACCCGCTGGAGCGCGAGCGCGGCATCACGATCCTGTCGAAGAATACCGCCGTGCGCTGGGGTGAGACGAGGATCAACATCGTCGACACACCGGGTCACGCGGACTTCGGCGGCGAGGTCGAGCGCATCCTTCGGATGGTGGACGGCGTGCTCCTCCTGGTGGACGCGGCCGAGGGACCGATGCCGCAGACGCGCTTCGTCACGCGGAAGGCGCTCGCGCTCGGCCTCGCGCCCATCGTCGCGATCAACAAGGTGGACCGGCCCGAGCAGCGCGCGGCGGAGGTCCACGACGAGGTGCTGGAACTGTTCCTGGAACTCGATGCGACCGAGGCCCAGCTCGATGCCCCCTTCCTGTACGCGAGCGGGCGCGACGGCTGGGCGTCGCCCGATATCGAGGCGCGAGCCGGAGACCTGGAGCCGCTGTTCGAGACGATCGTCGCGGGCGTCCCCTCCCCCGCCGGCGACCCCGGAGGACCGTTCCAGATGCTGGCCTCCACGCTGGATCACTCCAGCTACGTGGGGCGCATCGCGATCGGCCGCATCGAACGGGGCACCGTGACGGAGGCGGATCGCGTGGTGCTGCTGCCGCTCGGGGAGCCCGGACCTGTGTCCGCCGACGAGGCCATCCCGGCCCGCGTGCTCAAGATCTACGGCTTCGACGGGCTGAAGCGCATTGAAACGCCCCGCGCGAGCGCCGGCGACATCGTGGCGCTGGCCGGACTCGAGGGAGTGGAGATCGGCCAGACCATCGTCGACCCGGACCACAGGGAGCGTCTCCGCGGGATCGCGGTCGAACGACCCACCCTCGCGGTGGACTTCCGGGTCAACGACGCCCCCTTCGCCGGGCGGACGGGCAAGTACGTCACGACCCGGCAACTGCGCCAGCGCCTCCTCCGCGAACTGGAGCGGAACGTCGCCCTTCGCGTCGAGCCGACGGACTCGCCCGACACCTTCTCCGTTTCGGGGCGAGGGGAACTCCATCTCACGATCCTCATGGAAACCATGCGCCGGGAGGGGTACGAGTTCTCCGTCTCGCGGCCGCGCGTCCTCCTGCGCCAGGGGCCCGACGGGGAGATCCTGGAGCCCTACGAAGAGGCGGTGATCGAAGTCCCGGCGGAGATGGTCGGCGTGGTGATGGAGAAGATGGGGAGCCGGCGGGCCGAACTCCTCTCGATGCGGCCGACAGACCAGGGTCCGGTGCGCCTGGATTTCAGGCTCCCGTCGCGCGGGCTGTTCGGATACCGCTCCGAGTTCCTCACGGACACGCGCGGCGAGGGCCAGTTGCACCACCGCTTCCTCGAATACGGACCCCGGGCCGGACACCTGGAACACCGGCGGAAGGGAGTGCTCGTCGCCGACCGCCCGGGTACCTCCGTCGCCTTTGCCCTCTTCAACCTCCAGGAGCGGGCCGAGATGCTGATCGGCCCCGGCATCGAGGTCTACAGCGGGATGATCGTGGGCGAGAACGTCCGCCCCGGCGACCTCGAGGTCAACGTGTCGAAGGGCAAGAAGCTCACGAACATGCGCGCCGCCGCCGCGGACGAGAACGTGCGCCTGGAGCCGCCGCGCGAACTCACGCTGGAACTCGCCCTCGAGTTCATCAACGACGACGAGTTGATCGAGGTCACGCCCGACGCGATCCGCCTCCGCAAGCGCAGCCTCGACCCGATCGAACGAAAAAAGGCGATGCGCCGCGCCGCCGCCGAGGCCCGCGAAGCCTGACGCCGGCCGCTACGTGGTTCCGCGTGCCCTCCGGGCGTTCCGGGCGTGGAGGGCGAACACGGCGCTGCCCAGCAGCACTCCGGCGATCCGCACCGGATCGTTCGGGACCAGGATGAGGGCTCCGGCCACGGCGAACAGGGCGCGCTCGGCGGCGCTGCACGCGGCCACCGCAAACCCCTCGATCGCGTATGCGACGGCCGACACGAGCGCGACCGTGCAGACGATGGCGAAGATGAACGCCGTCACGGCGGTGCCCTCCACGAGGATCAGCGCCGAATAGGCCATCATCGCGGGCACGATGAAGAAGCCGAGGGACAGCTTCACGGCCTGGGTCGCCGTCCGCATGGGCGCCGAGCCCGCGACCCCCGCCCCCGCAAAGGCGGCGAGGGCGATCGGCGGCGTCACGTTCGACGTCTGCGAAAGCCAGAAGATGATCATGTGGGCGACGAGGAGGGAGAGGCCGAGTCCTTCCAGCGCGGGCGCGGCCATGACGGAGATCACGATGTAGGCCGCGGTCACGGGCAGTCCCATGCCGAGGACGAGCGCGGCGATCGCGATAAAGATGAGCGCGAGCCAGAGCAGCCCGCCGGCCGCCTGCACGACGGACTCCGTGAACTGGAGGCCGATCCCGGTCTGGCCGATCACGCCCACGACGATCCCGGCGGTCGCGCACGCGAGAGAGATCGGCAGCGCCAGCACCGCGCCCGTCCGCAGCCCCTCGAGGATGGTGCGCCACCCCACCCGCGTCCGTTTCCGCGCCATCCCCGTGACGACGACGGCGAGGCTGCCCACGGCCCCGACGAGCGGCGGCGAGTAGTTGAGGAGGAGGAGCGCGACGACGAGTCCGAGCGGAAGCAGGAAGTGGACGCCCTCGCGCAGCGTGCGCCGCACCGGCGGCGGGTTCTTCATCCCCCGCAATCCCAGTTTCAGGGCCATGAGGTGGACGAAGAGCAGCGTGCACCCGAAGTAGAGGATGGCGGGCGCGATGGAGAGCGCCACGATCTCCCGGTACGGCGTGTTCGTGAAGTCCGCCATGATGAAGGCGCCGGCGCCCATGATCGGCGGCATGATCTGGCCGCCGGTGGAGGCCGCCGCCTCGATCCCGCCCGCCTGTTCCGGGCGGTAGCCGAGCTTCTTCATCATCGGGATCGTGAGCGCGCCCGTCGTCACCGTGTTCGCGATCGCCGAGCCCGAGATCGACCCCATGGCCGCGGAGGCGATGACGCTCGCCTTGGCCGGCCCGCCTCGGAACCGGCCCGCGGCGGCAAACGCGAGGTCGATGAAGAAGCGCCCCGCGCCCGTCACCTCGAGGAACGCGCCGAAGAGGACGAAGATGAACACGGTCCCCGCCGCGATCCCGAGCGGCGTCCCGAACAGGCCCGCCCCCGTGAAGATCTGGAAGCGCAGGATGCGCTCGATCGTGAAGCCGCGATTCGCGATCACGTCCGGCAGCAGGTCCCCGAACCCCGCGTAGAGGAGGAAGACGAGGCCCACGGCGACCATCACCCAGCCCACGGCGCGCCGCGTCGCCTCGAAGAGGAGGATCACGAACACCAGGCCCGCAATCAGGTCGTGCGTCGTGAGCCCGTACAGGATGTGGTCGACCCCGCGGTAGTCGAAGCCCACGATGACCCACCCGCAGTAGAGGGCGACGAGCGCCAGGGCGGCGTCGAGCCACAGGCTCCAGCGGGGCGCGGGGCCCTCCCCCGTCCACGAGGGCTTGGCGAGGAAGGTGAGGACGACGACCCAGGCGAGGTGGATGGGCCGGCCGAGCGTGGCCGAGAGCGTGCCGGTCGTGCTCTGCCAGAGCTGGAAGAGGGAGAGCCCCACCGCGAGGGCGAAGAGGATGCGCCGCCACGGCGGCCGCGGAGCCGTCAACGCGCCGTCAAGGCGCCCCCGACCCGGGCTGCCCGAGGATCTCGTCGAAGTAGCGCCGGGCGCCGGGGTGGAGGGGGAAGTCGCCCACGTCGCGCGCGGAGGGCGGTGTGATGAAGCTCGCCACGCTGGAGATGTTCTCAAGATCCGCGCGGCGTTCGAGCATCGTGCGCGTGAGATCGTAGGCGAGTCCCTCCTCCATCGCACCGGAGACGACGAGGAGGTTCCAAAGCGTGGGCGTGAGCACCGGCTCATCGACGCCGCGGTAGACCCCGGGCGGCACGCGGAAGCCGCTGTACGCGGGCTCCGACCCGACGATCGTCGCGATCTCGTCCTCGGAGAAGGGGACGAGGACCATGTCCCGGGAGACGCCGATCTCGACCACGGCGGGCATGCCCACGCCGCCCGCGATGAAGCCGGCGTCCAGCGTCCCGTCCTTGAGTCCGTTCGACATCTGGGCGTAGTTGAGCTGCCGGACGGTGAAGTCGGACTCCCCGATCCCCATGGCCTCGAGCACGTTCCAGGCGGTGACCGCGTTCCCGGACCCCGGCGGGCCGACGGACACGCGGCGCCCGCGGAGATCGTGTACGGATTCGATCCCCGTGCTCCGGATCGTCACGAGGTGCACGACGTTGGGATAGAGCTTGCCGAGGGAGGCGAGCGGCATGGGCTCCGGGAAGCGCCCGCGGCCGGCCAGCGCCGCCGCGAGCGCGTCCGCCTGCGTGAAGCCGACCTCGCTCTCCCCCTTGGCGACCTGGATGAGGTTCGTGACGGAGCCGGCGGTCGTCTCCGCCTTCATGTTCACGCCGTCGACGTGCCGCGACCAGATCGACGCCAGGCCGCCCCCGAGCGGGTAGTAGAGCCCGTTCGTGTTCCCCGTCGCGATCGAGAGCGTCCGCTGCCCGCCACCCCCGCAACCCGCCGCGGCAAGGACCCCCAGGGCGCCGAGGCCCCCGACGACGCCCATCACGAGGCGGCGCAGCGCGATCCCGCGTCGCATCAACCGGTTCCCACAGCCACTGGCACGCGCATCCGCCGCTCCCCTCAGTGTTGCCCCTCGATCCCAAGGCGCTGCTATGCTCTCCCCGTCGCGCCTTCCGAGGCAAGCGCCTACCCGCCCGGCCCCCGCCGTTCCGTGTCCGAGCGAAGCCTCGCGCGATCTGCGAACCTTGTAAATTCGGCATTGAATTCCTAAAATCCAAGCATGAACAGTGCGATGATCCCCCGGTTGCTGGGGCCGCAGGTGGAAGAGCACCTCTCGATCTTCCCGGCGGTCGGACTCCTCGGTCCCCGCCAGGTCGGGAAGACGACGTTGGCGCGAGCTATCGCGGATTCCCGGGAGGAGGGCGCCCACGGGGAGCCCGGCCGGGCGGCCGGCGGTCTGTACCTGGATCTGGAGAATCCCGCGGACCTCGCGCGTCTGGCCGAGGGATCGGGGTATCTCAAGGGAGTGACGGACCGACTCGTCGTACTCGACGAGATCCAGCGGGCGCCCGAACTGTTCCGTGAACTGCGCGGGATCATCGACCGGAGGATCTGGCGGGGCGAGCAGGCCGGACAATTCCTGATCCTCGGGCCCGCCTCGCTCGATCTGCTGCGCCAGTCCGGCGAGAGCCTCGCGGGCCGTATCGGCTATCTCGAACTCGGTCCCCTGGATGTGCGGGAGCTCGAAGAGAACCGGCTCCTGCGCCTGTGGAGCCGCGGCGGCTTCCCGCCGAGCTTTCTCGCCCCGTCGGACGAGGCGAGCGCGCTGTGGCGGGAGAACTTCATTCGGACCTATCTCGAACGCGACATCCCTCAACTGGGACCGCGCATCCCGGCCGAAACGCTACGTCGCTTCTGGACCATGCTCGCGCACTCCCAGGGCGGACTGTGGAACGCGTCGACCTTCGCCCGGAGTCTGGGCGTGGACGGGAAGACGATCGCGCGCTACGCGGACCTGCTCGTCGACCTTCTCCTCGTACGCCGACTGCAGCCGATTCACGTGAACGTCCGCAAACGGCTCGCCAAATCGCCGCGCCTCTACCTGCGGGATAGCGGGGTCCTGCACGCGCTGCTCGGGATACCGGACCTCGACTACCTGCTCGGTCACCCCGTCGCGGGCCCCAGTTGGGAGGGTTTCGCGATCGAGACGCTGATCCGGGCGGCGCCGGACCGGCTCACTCCACCGGGCTTCTACCGGACGGCGACCGGCGTGGAGATCGACCTGATCCTGGAAGTGCCGGGACCGCGAAGGTGGGCCATCGAGATCAAGCGCGGACTCGCACCACGGATCGGAAAGGGGTTCCGCATCGCACTCGAGGACGTGCGGCCCGACCGCGCGTTCGTCGTGTACGGCGGAGACGACCGCTATCCCGTGAGAGGCGGAGTCGAGGTCATCGGACTGCGCGAGTTGGCGCTGGAACTGGCAGCTCTTTAGTCCCGTCCGCCCGACGCGGTCAGTTCCGTCGGAATTGCGCGCGGAGCAGCGCGACGAGGGCGAAGGCGGCGGCGGAGACGATGAGGCCAATGAGCGTGCGGTCGAGCAGGGCGGGCGCGTCGGCGGGGGCGAAGATGTGCACGGCGCCCAGCGCCGCGAGCCCGGCGCCGATGGCGGCGAGGGCCTCCGGCACGCCGGCGCGCCGCGAGTGGAGCCCGGCGGCCACCGGGATGAACAAGCTCACGCTCAGGATCGAATAGAAGATCGTGAGCGAGGCGATCACGCTCTCGAGCCAGAGGGCGAGCAGCACGCCCAGCGTCCCTCCGGCGATCGCGGCGCCCCGCGCCACCCGCAGCACCTGCCGGCTCGTCGCCTCGGGTCTCAGGAAGCCCTTGTAGAGATCCTTCGAGAGAGAGGTCGAGAGCATGAACAGCCCGGCGTCGGCCGAACTCACCTCGGCGGAGAACACGGCGGCGAGGCCGAGCAGCCCGAGCGCGGGCGGCAGCGCGGTGGCGAGGAGCATGGGCAGGGCCTGCTCACGGCTCGCGAGCGCGGGGTCGTACACGCGGGCGATCATCCCGAGCAGCGTCGGCGCGAAAGCGAACAGCACGAGCCCGACACCGGCGGCGAGGAGCCCGATCCGGATCGCCCGCGGACCCGTCGCTCCGTAGACCTTCTGCACCAACCCGGGCGAGATGATGAAGGCCGGCGCAAGGAGCGCGATATAGACCCACCCGGAGCCCCCGCCCTGCCACGGATTCAGGTAATCAGGCGACGTGCGGGCGGCGGTCGCTTCGATGGCGGCCCAGCCGCCGATGTCGGACAGCGCCCACGGGATCGCGACGGCGAACCCGGCGAGCAGCACGACGAGCTGGACCAGGTTGACCCAGGCCGATGCCACGAGGCCGCCGGCGCTGAAGTAGGCGATGACAACGATCCCGCCGACGAGCGCGCCGATCCAGCGCGGGGTACCGGCGACGACCGCGACGATCTCCGCCATGGCGATGAGCTGCCCGGACACGATGGTGAGCGTGGCGAACCAGAGCAGGACGGCGATCAGCAGCCGCACCGAGCGACCGTAGCGCAGGTCCAGGTAGTCGCCCATGGTGAGGAGTCCGTGACGCGCGGCCACCTTCCAGATCCGCGGCCCGACCCAGAGGGCGAGCAGGATCGTCCCGATGCCGGCCGAGCCGACCCACCACCACGCGCTGAGCCCATCCCGGTAGCCGAGCCCCGCCGCGCCGACGGTCGTGCCCGCCCCGAGGTTCGCGGCCAACACGGTGGCGAAGAGCAGCACCGGCCCGAGCTTTCGGTCCGCCACAAAAAAACTCCCCGCCCGACCAACCCGCCGCCCGATCCAGGCCCCCAGCGCAACGAGCCCCGCAGCATACGCGAGAAGCACCCACAAACCGGTCGTCATGGGCCCGCGGGCGGCACGATCAGCGGCCGGTGCCCGTCAAGTCGGTGACCGAGGGGAGGCCGGGGAGGCCGGTGGCGGCACGGACGGCGCGCAGGATCGCTTCGGCGACCATGTCCGCAGCGAGCGCGCCGATCCGCGACAGGCCTGCCTCGTCCTCGTGCGTGCCGGTGGCGAGGCCGAACAGAGTGTCGCCGTCGCTGGGGGTGTGGGCCGGGTAGACGGCCCGGGCGAGTCCGTCGTGCGCCATCTGCGCGACCTTCGTGATCTCGGCCTTCGAGAGGCGGGCGTTCGTCGCCACGACGCCGATGGTCGTGTTCTCGACGGAGGGGTCGTCGGCCGGCGCGTCGCCCGGCGGCCGCACCTCCCCCTCCCGCAGCAACGCGCGGGCGTCCGCGAAGCCCGTCCCGTCCTCCGTGCGGACCCCGGCCACGACCTCCCCCGTGGCCGGATCGATCACGTCGCCAACCGAATTGACCGCCACGACCGCGGCCACGGTGAGACCGTCCTCGAGGGTGATCGAGGCGGTGCCGATCCCGCCCTTCATCGCGCGGCCGCGGCCCCGAAGCTTCCCCACCGTCGCACCGGCCCCCGCGCCGACGCTGCCCTCGGCGGGCGCCGCCGCGCTCGCCGCGCGGGCGGCCTCGTAACCGCACTCCGGCCCGGGACGAACGGACCCGCCGCCGATGCCGAGATCGAACAGGATCGCCGCGGCCACGATCGGGACGACGTGATCCCCGGCCCGGTACCCGACCCGCCGCTCCTCGAGATACCGGACCACGCCCGACGCCGCCTCGAGGCCGAACGCGCTCCCGCCCGAGAGCACGATGGCGTGGGCTTCCTGCACGCTGTTCACCGGATCGAGGAGGGCGATCTCCCGCGTCCCCGGCGCCCCGCCCCGCACGTCGACGCCGGCCACGGCGCCGTCCTCGGCGAGGACGACCGTACAGCCCGTGGGCCGCTCCTCCAGCGTGAAGTGCCCCAGCGCGATCCCCTCGACCGCCGTGATCCCGCCCCCCGCCAAGTCCGCTGTCTCCTGCGCCACACACCCTCCCGCCGCGAGAAATCCGCCCACCACCCCGGCCGCCGCGAGCGCGACGCCCCGCGCCGAGCGCGGCCCTGGAAGCTCCGGTCTCATCCGCACCGCCTTTTGCACAGCCATGCTATCCGGCGAACTCGTACACGAGGTCCTCCCCGGGCAGACCCTCGACTCGCAGCACGACCGTGCCGGGTCCGGGTCCGTAGAACTGCCGGTAGCGCGTTCTGACCAGGTCGAGATCGAAGACGCGGGTGTCCGTCACCCAGCGCTCGCAGGCATCGCCGTTCGCCTCGTGGACGAGTTCCGCCGGAAGCTGCACCGGATCCGATTCCAGGAACGTCTCCGAGATCACCAGCGTGAAGATGTGCCTCCGGCAACCGCCCGAGTACTCCACCTCGACGGTCAACCCGCGTCCGTTCACCGAGGCCGAGTTCGCGACATAGGGATCGTCCCCCCAGTCGCCGTCCCCCGCCAGAACCACGTTGTTGTCCGGCACGTCCGGCCCCAGCCCCGACTCGCCGCACCCCGACGCACCGAGAAGTCCGAGGATGAGCACCATCGAGACCCTCCCGCGGGAGGCGCAGACCGGGGCACCGGCAGTCGAAATTATCATGCAAGTTCGGGGCGGTTGCGGTAGTCTTCGAGGGCCTCGGGGTTGGCGAGGGCCTCGACGTTCTTGACGGACTCTCCCAGTACCACGGCGCGCACGGCGAGTTCCGATATCTTGGCGCTCTTCGTGCGCGGGATGTCCGCCACCTGCAGTATCCGCGCCGGGACGTGGCGGGGCGAGGCGTTATCCCGGATCTCCCTCCGGATCCGCGCCTCCAACTCCTCGTCCAGACTCCGCCCTTCCGCAAGCCGCACGAAGAGGACGACGCGCGTGTCGTTCTCCCACGGCTGCCCGATGACGATGGACTCGAGGATCTCCGGCAGCCGGTCCACCAGCCGGTAGATCTCCGCCGTCCCGATCCGCACTCCGCCCGCGTTCAGCGTCGCGTCGGAGCGGCCGTAGATCACCGCGCCGCCGTGCTCCGTCCACTCCATCCAGTCGCCGTGCCGCCACACGCTGGGATACATGTCGAAGTACGCCGCGTGGAAGCGGCTCCCGTCTTCATCTCCCCAGAACCCCGTCGGCACCGACGGGAAGGGCGACTTGCACACGAGTTCTCCCTTCCCCGCCGGCATCGACCGCCCCTCTTCATCCCACACATCCACGTCCATGCCCAGCGACGGCGCCTGGATCTCGCCCCGCCACACGGGCAGAAGCGGGTGCCCGACCACGAACCCGGCGCACAGGTCCGTCCCGCCGGAGATCGAGGCGAGGTGCACGTCGGGCTTCACGTCCCGGTACACGTAGTCGAACCCCTCCGGGACGAGGGGAGACCCGGTGGAGAGCATCGTCCGCACCGAGGAGAGGTCGTGCGTCTCCCGCGGCCGGAGGCCCGCCTTCCCGAGCGCGTCGATGAACTTCGCGGACACGCCGAGTTGGGTCATCCGCACCTCGTCCGCGTAGTCGAACAGGACGTGCGGGCCGGGATGGAAGGGCGAGCCGTCGTACAGGACCGCCGTCGCCTCGCTCGCCAGCGCCGACGACAGCCAGTTCCACATCATCCACCCGCAGGTCGTGTAGTAGAAGGCGCGGTCGGCCGACCGGATGTCCGCGTGCAGCCTGTGCTCCTTCAGGTGTGTGAGGAGGATGCCGCCCGCCCCGTGGACGATGCACTTCGGGACGCCCGTCGTGCCCGACGAGAAGAGGATGTAGAGGGGATGGTCGAACGGGAGCCGCCGGAACTCGATCTCCCGCGGGCTCCACGGGGCGATGAAGTCGTCGAACCGGACGGCGTGAGGGATCGCCGAGACGTCGGGATCCGGCTCGGTGTGGCGGACGATGACCACGCGCTCCACCGAGGGAAGGCGCCGCACGATCTCCGGCAGGCGGTCGAGACTCGAGTACCGCTTCCCCTGCCAGAAGTAGCCGTCGGCCGCAAGGAGGACGCGGGGTTCGATCTGTCCGAAGCGGTCGAGCACGCCCTGAACGCCGAAGTCGGGCGAAGCGGTGGAGATCGTGGCCCCGAGGCTCGCCGAGGCGAGCATGTACACGATGGACTCGGGCATGTTGGGCACGTAGCCGGCCACGCGATCGCCCGGCTCGATCCCGAGCGCATTCAGGGCTTGGGCGAGGCGTGAGGTCTTGTCGTAGAGCTCGGCCCAGGAGAGGTCGCGGCGGACGCGGTCCTCGGCCCGGAAGAGGAGCGCAGGCCCGTCGTCCCGGCGCCGGAGCAGGTTCTCCGCGTAGTTCAGCCGCGCGTCGGGATACCAGCGGGCCCCCGGCAGGCAGTCGAGGTCGACGACGACGCGCTCCCCACGCTCGCCGATGACGCCGCAGAAGTCCCACACCGCGTTCCAAAACGCCTCCGGCTCGCGGATCGACCAGCGCCACAGCGCCTCCGGGGAGTCGGCGTCCGCCCCGCACTCGTCGTTCGCGTAGCGGGTGAAGCGCGCCATGTTCGTCGTCGCGGCGAAGTCCGGATCCGGCGTCCACAGCGGACGGCTCACGGCGGCGGCCCGTTCACGCCCGCCCGGTTCAACCACGTTTCCCGCTCACGCCCGCTCCCCCTCACGCCCGCTCCTCCGTCACCCACCAGTACCGGAAGGCGGGCGGCAGGAGCTGCGCGAGGAGCCACCCGAAGAAGACCAGCGACAGCGTGCCGAAGACCGCGAACCCGACCCCGCTCCACGCGGACACCCAGTCCGGCGGCACGTAGGTTTCGCCCGGCGCGTGCACCGCCCGCGTCACGCCGACCGCCGTCCCCACCACGTGCAGCCAGAGCACGAGCCCCGCCACCGAGACGTTCAGCCCGATGAGACTCCACCGCACGGCCGGCGTGTGGAGCTTGTCCCAGGCGTCCTCTCCCTCGCGGGCCTGGAAGTGCTCGCTCAGGATCCAGATCACCGCGCCGAGCAGAATCATCGTGTCGATCCCGATCATCGCCCCCATCGCGTGTCCCGTAACGACGTACGTCCCGTGAATCACCGCGTTCAGCGGCGGGACCGAGATGAGGATGGCCCCGAACAGAATCCCGCACGTCCACCATTTCGCCGCCGCGAACGACCCGCGGGCCGCGCAGAACGCCGGGTCGCTCGGCGTCCGGAGCGCCCGCCACAGGTCGAACATGGCCCGCGCGAGCACGATGATCTCCATCATGCTCACGACGAAGGCGATCCACTTCACCGACTCCCGCCCCGGCAGATGATACGTGTGGTGGGCGAAGTTCGTGAACGAGTTGAGCAGTCCGACGCCGAACAGCATGTACGCGGTCGTCGAGCGCCCGTAGGCGGGATCCCCCGAGATGCGCTCGCCCAGGTAGATCACCGAGCCGTACACGAAGAGGTTGAAGCTGCCGACGAGCGTGCCCGTCGCCTTCCACTGGATCCGCATGTCCTGCACCGGATCCCCGAAGATCCCCGGGACCAGCCACATGTGCTGTTCCACGAAGGTGACGATGAAGAAGAGCATCCCCACGCCCCACATCGTCACGTAGACCGGCCGCTCCCAGAACCGCTTCCCGGCGAGGCGGAAGAAGTTCCACGCGTAGCAGATCCAGCCCGCGAGGATGAGGAGGGAGAAGAAGGGGTGGAAGCCGACGTACTCGCGGCCCGATCCGATGCCGAGGCCGAGCGTGAGGAGGATCCCGAGGCCCGCAGCCGCCCAGGTCAGGACCTGGACCCGGAGGCGCCAGCGGTCGCCCGGCGTCGGAGGCCCCTCGTCCTGGAGGAAGCGGTACACGACCGCCACGCCGCCGAGGAAGACCCAGGCGGAGGCGAACACCGTGTGGATCGGGCGCAACTGTCGCAGGTCGAGGCCGATTTGCTGGAACCACGGCGCGAGCGACGGCACTGAGTAGAACGCTGCGAGGATGCCGCCCACGAGCGTGATCGCGATCGCGATGAGTCCGCCGCGTATGAAGGTCAGCACGGCGAACTGGTGCGCGGGGTGGACGGCCGCGAAGGGCTTCACGGGTACTCCCACCACGGCAGCGCCCCCCAGTCGAGGCGGCGGTCCGCGGCCAGCGCCTGCGTCGCCGCCTCCAGTTGCTCGCGGTTGGCCGCCAGGAACTCGAGGAACGCGGTGAGCGCGGCCCGGTCGGCGTCGTCGAGCGGCGGCACGGGCGGCGGCATGCCGAGCAGGGGACGACCCTCCGCGAGCACCCGGTCGAGCGAGTCCGCCCCGAGCGACCCGGCGGCGAGCGACAGGTCCGGCGCCCCGACCGGCGAGTCGCGGAACGGAAAGTGGCACGCGCTGCACGGCCGGATGCGGTAGGCCTCGAACCCGGCGGCAACTTCGGCCAAGTCCTGACCCGTCCCGCCGGCCGATCCCGCGCCACCGGGCGTCCCGGCCCCGAGCGCCGCCTCGACCGCGCGCTCGAACGCCGCCTGCGCCCCCGCGCCTTCCCCCGGCGTCCCCATCCGAAGTTCGCCGCGGCCGATCTCCGGCCGGTCCATCTCCCGCAGGAAGGCCGCCATCGCCGCCGTCTCCGCGTCGCTGAACCCGAGCGGCGGCATCTGCCCGCTCCCCACCGTCAACAAAGAAACGAGCCGGGTCGAATCAACCCGGCTCGCGGCGTGCGTCAGATCCGGCCCGAGGAATCCCCCCTGACCGTAGAACTGGTGACAGGTTTGACAGGCGTACGCCTGCCAGAGCGCACGCCCCTCGCGCGCCGCCTGCGACAGCGGCTCGCTCCGCACGTCCGAGTACACCAGCCCCGTCTGGACTCCGAAGGAGAGCACCAGCACGGCCAACAGCAGCTTTTTCCGAGCCGGCGTAAACATGGGAAGCGGTTGCGGGGGCTGAAGTCGCGTGATCTCGATCCCCGAGATGATCCTTCCTCAAGGCGACGGTCGTCAAGCGCACGCGGGGAGCTTGATCATGGCACCTTACGAAAGTAGGCTTGATCGTAAGGTGATGGAGTCAACGCGAGGAGGAAAACCCATGCTTGTCAAGGTAACGGCGAAACGACAAGTCACGTTTCCGGCGCATGTACTGGACGTCATGGGCGTCCGACCCGGCGACCGTCTCGAACTGCTGGAGGGGTCCGACGGCTTCGTGATACGACCACACAAGATTGATCTGTCGCGTTTGGCGCCGCTGAAGGAGCAAATCGACCCCGACATCGCGCCCTTTGACGTTCACGCCTTCCGCTCCCAGCGACATGATCCTTCGCTACGGGATTGACACCTCCGTCCTTGTCCGCCTGCTCACGGGCCGACCCCGGGACCGGTTTGCCCATACGGTGGGATACCTGACGACCCTGGTGGGCGACGGCACCACCGTGGTGGCTTCCAATCAAGTGATCGGCGAGGCCTACGTCGCCCTCCAGCACCACTTCGGCGTGCAGAAGCCCGCCGCTCGTTCCGCCCTGATCCAGGTGCTGGGCAGCGGCCTGGTCGCACCTTTGAACGGGCTCTCGGTGATGAGGCTCCTGGACGCCTCCGGCGGCGCGGGGCTGCTTGATCGGCTCATCGTCGACGACTACGCGCGTTCAGATCTGGACACCCTGACCTTGGACAAGGCGATGGCCAGCCTCCCCCGCACCCGGTTCGTTTCCCCCTGACGTTCCCGCGGGAACGTTCCCTAGTCGGTGCGGAGGGCGTCGATACGATTACGCATCAGTTCAGCGTATCCGGCCGGGCGATAGCCTTGTTCAAGAAAGCGGATGATGCCGTCCGGATCCACATAAAGCGTCGTCGGATAGGCGAGGATCTCGAAGTCGAGCGCCAGTCCCGCATCGGCGAACAAGACGGGGAAGGTGTAGCCCTCTTCCGCGAGAAGCGCCTCCACTTCGCTCCGCGGGGAATCTGCCGTGACGATGGTGAGGAAAACCACCTCCTCGTCGCCTTCGTACGCCTCGAGCGAGCCTACAAGGTGGGGGAACTCCGCGAGGCACGGGGGACACCAAGTGGCCCAGAACTTCAGGACCACGACTTTCCCCACCAGATCGCTCAACCGCCACTCCACGCCGCGCTGATCTTCGAGGACGAGCGCCGGTGCCCGGCGATCAAGTCGTTCCCCGAGGGCCGTTTCTGCCAGCTCCGCCTCCACCAGCGGACTCCGAACGGCGAACCGCTCGTCCACAGCTTCGGGTGGGAGGCCAGCGGCCGCGGCGGCGCGCTCGGCGAGAGGCCGCAGTCGGACGCCGCCGAAGGCCATGACCTCCACGAAAGCGTCGAGCGCCTCGGCTGGTCGGTCGGTCTCCAGAAGATGGGTCCCAAACGCCCGTAGCGTCTGGGCGCTGCGGGATTCCGTCGCCAGTTCCTGGAACAACTCCTCGGCGGCTTCGGTCTCGCCGAGTTGCGCGAGCATACGAGCCTGGACGATCCGTGCCCGGTCGATCTCCCGTCGTCGATTCTCCTCGCGCTCGTATCCCTTCGCACTGGCATCCAGGAAACCGGGACGGTCCGCTCTCAGGCCCTCTTCTATTGCAACGGCCCTCTCGAGTACGACCTGCGGGCGCAGCCCCAATTGGATCAGGCCGTCCAGAGCCAACCATTGCTCCGCGTTCCGCCACGCAAGCACCTCCAAAGCGGCGTCGAACAGCCTCTCCGCCAACTCCGGAGCAAGTTCCGGCCCCATGGCCTGCTGGCCGACAGCCATGAACCGCCATGTCGTCCAGGTGGCTCGATTCTTCAGTGTTGTCGCCGCCGCAAGTCCCTCATCCGCGATGCGAAGCAGTTCCTCGGGCGACGACCCCTGAAACGCGGCTTGAAAGTCGGCGCTCAAGTCCTCGGCCAGCAGGTCGTCGGCCAGGACGCCCCGGTCCGACGCGGCGGTGAGACGCCCAAGCCAGTGGTCCGACTCCTCTTCCCGACCGATCAGGTCGTACCCGGACGCGAGGCGATAGAGAATCGAAGCCTCGGTTTCCGGAACATCGTCGCGAGCCGCGGCGAGCGCGTCCAGCGCCGCCCCGATGGAGTCCCGGATCGTCCCGGCGCGGTCACTTGCCCCCTCCTCCGCGGCGGAGACCAAGGCCGCTCCAAGCGCGTTCAGCATTAGGGGGTCCTCGGGTCGCGTTGCCAGTTGCTCGATCAGGATGGCCCGATAGCCATCGAGGTCGCCCAGTTCCCGCGCCGCTGAGAGGGCGCTGACGTAGATCATCGGACGGTCGCGGCTTGCTCGAAGTGCCTCGGGTAGCAGGTCGAGCAGCTTCTCCAGGTATCGGCGGTCCGTCTCGAAACGCCCGGCCAGGCGGAGAGACGTCATGTAGCCATCCCAAGCGACGGGATCGGCGGGCTCCAGTTCCAATGACTGTTCCCACGCCCGAGACGCCTCCACGAACAGATCGAAGTAATGGGCCAGCATCGCGTACTGACGGTGCGCCTCGGAGTCATCCGGCGCGGCCGTGCGGGCCGAATCGAAGCGGGCCATCGCCCGCTCCAGCCGGGTGGCCTCGACATCCGCCGCCGCGTCTGCCATCAAGGCAGTATGAGATCGCGCGTCGGCGCAGCCGACGGCGACGGCAAGACCTGCCAGAGTGAGAAACCTGAGGCGGTTCATCGAATCGTCTCCAGTCAGTTGATGCGCTTGTCGCGGCCGGTCCATTCGCGGTCGCGGAGGATGTATTTCTGGACCTTGCCGGTGGAGGTCTTGGGGAGGGGGCCGAACTCGATCGCGTCGGGGCACTTGAAGTGGGCAATGCGGTCGCGGCAGAAGTCGATGATCTCGCGCTCCGTGGCGTCGGCTTCCGGCTTCAGGGTGACGAAGGCCTTGGGGCGCTCGCCCCATTCGTCGTGGGGGATGGCGATGACCGCGCATTCCAGCACGGCGGGGTGGCGGGCGACGGTCTGCTCGACCTCGATGGTGGAGATGTTCTCGCCCCCGGAGATGATGATGTCCTTGGCCCGGTCGCGGAGTTCCACGTAGCCGTCGGGGTGCCACACGGCGAGGTCGCCCGAGTGGAACCAGCCGCCGCGGAAGGCCTCGTCGGTCGCCTCGGGCTGCGCGTAGTAGCCCTTCATGACGATGTTCCCGCGCATCACGACTTCGCCCATCGTCGCGCCGTCGCGCGGCACGTCCCTGCCCTCCCCGTCGACGACCCGCATGAGGTCGGAGGTGACGAACCCCTGGCCCTGGCGGGCGAGCAGCCGGGCCTGCTCGGCGGGCGGGCGTCCGTCCCAGTCCGCGTGCCAGGCGCAGGTGGCTGTGGGGCCGTACGTCTCCGTGAGACCGTAGGCGTGAATCGGGTGGAAGTTCAGCGCCTTCAACTGCTCCAGCAGCGTCGGCGAGGGCGGCGCCCCGGCGATCATCGTCCGCACCGTGTGCTCCAGTGGGCGGGCCGCCGGATCGTTGACGAGCATGATCTGCACGGTCGGCGCCCCGCAGTAGTGGGTGACGCCCTCCGACTCGATGAGCGCCCAGATGCGGCCGGGATCGACCTCCCTCAGGCACACGTGCGTGCCGCCGACGGCGGTCACCGCCCACGTGAAGCACCACCCGTTGCAGTGGAACATGGGGAGGGTCCAGAGATAGACGGCCGCCGGCGTCATCTCCATCTCGATGAGTTCCCCGATCGCGTTCAGGTACGCGCCGCGGTGCGTGTACACGACGCCCTTGGGACGGCCCGTCGTCCCCGACGTGTAGTTCATCGAGATCGGGGCTTCCTCGTCCGTGGGGCCGGCCGGGAGCGGGAGCGCCGCTTCGCCGCCGGCGAGGAACGCCTCGTAGGGATCGCTGGGCGCCCCGGTATCGTCGATCCGCACCACCGTCACCCCGTCGCCGCGCAGCGCGTCCCCGTCAACGAGGCTCTCGAGAGCCCGGTCGACGAACAGGTACCGCGCACCGCTGTGCTCCAGGATGTAGGCGATCTCGCCCGCCCCGAGCCGCGTGTTGATCGCGACCAGCACCCCGCCGGCGGCCGGCACGCCGTAGTGCGCTTCGAGCAGAGGCGGCGTATTCGGCGACAGGAAGGCCACCCGGTCCCCCGGCTTGAGCCCGGCCCGCAGGAGTCCCGCCGCCAGCCGCCGTACGCGAAGCTCGAACTCCCGGTAGGAGTAGCTGCGGCCGCCGTGCACGACCGCCGCCTTGTCCGGGTATACGAACGCACTCCGCCGCAGGAACTCGAGCGGCGTGAGTTCCGTCCGGTACGGGCTCCGCTCGCTCACCCTCCGCCGGCTTCGGCGAGCAGGCGGCGGTACACGTCCCGGGCTTCGTCGAACTGGGCGTAGACGTGGTCCTGCTCGGACTGCGACCGCCAGCCGGGCCACTCCCGCGCCTGGCGTTCGAGTTCGTCGATCCAGTCGAGGCCGTACTGCGCGCCCGCCGCGTCGCGGATCGCCTCGCCTCCGACGGTGAACCAGACCGGGTTCGTGAACCCCTGCGGGTAGGCCGCGTCGAGCGGGAACCGTTCCTCGGGCTCTCCCTCCGCCCGCAGGTGAATCCAGCCACTCCCGTCGATCTCGACGTCGCCCGACCAGGAGGCCGACATGCGGTCCTCGGAGAGTTCGAGTTCGAGGGCATCCTCGCCGTCACGCACGAGCCAGGCGCGGGTCAGCGGCACGATCGACCGCACGCTGGCCACCACCTCCACGCTCGTCGCGTCCGCGCCCAGACCTAGGACGGAACCCGGGATCTCCCCGTTTACCGTGAGTTCGACGAGCGGCCCGTTGGTCACGAACGCCGCCGCGCCGCGCAGGCCCTCAAACCACCCATCGGCCGTCAGGCGCCCGTCCGGCGGGCGCACGTATGTCCGCATGGCGCCCACGAGCGGCGTGGCGTGCAGGTTGCTGATCGAGTCTTCCCCGCCGGTCGCGCACACCCGCACGTCGTTGCTCCACAGCGCGTAGAGCGGGAAGAAGCCGGCCCGCTCGGCCGTGGACCACTCGAGCGCGTCGCTCGTCCCCAGCACGGCGTCGACCATGAACCCCTTCCCGCCCATCAGTCCGAACGTGAGCGGGTCCACATCGCCGAAGTAGGGGTGGACGTAGCCCGTCGTCGCCCCCTGGTCCTTCGCCTTCCGCATCATGTCCGTGTTCGACGGATACAGGCTCTCGATCGCCGTCCCCTCGTATCCCGTCGTGAACGGTGAGATGAGGTGGTCGCGCATCCCGAACATGAACACGTGTCCGTAGAACGGCGGCCGGTACTCCTGCCCCACGATGACGACCATGTCCTCCATCTCCGCCGACACCGGGTGCTCCCCGCCGCCGGGCACGAAGAACTGGTGGTCCAGGATCCGGTTGTCCTTGTTCGCCACCTGCTCGTTCACGATGTCCTGGTCCTCGGCTGCGGACATGAACATCAGGTTCTCGAGCGAGTTGTGGAGGTTCCCCGCGTAGTTCATGTGGACGTGCGTGGAGCCGTTGTGCCAGCCGTCCGCCGAGAGGTCCGCGAACCGGTGCAGCGTGACCGCCAGTTCGACCGTGGCATCCGCCTCGATCGCCACCTTCATGCGCTGCGGCTCGATCTCGAAGCCCTTTACGATGGTGAGGTCCGCTTCGCCCGGCGGGAGCGCGACCGTGAACGTCCCGTCCGTGTGGAAGGCCGGATAGCGCCCGCGCTGGCCGATCCGGGCGTACTCGTCGGGCGGGGCGTGGTACTTGCCGTCCGGCCCGAGAAGGGTCACGCGCGCCGGCACCGGCTTCCGCCCGCTCGCGTCCGTGCGCACCGTGACGGAGAGCATGCCCGTCGGCCCCGCGTAGGTGCGCTCGCCGATCTCGATCCGCCGCCGGCCGCCGCCGTAGGTCTCGATGAGTTCGAGCTGCGGGAGGCCGCCCTCGTTCGTGATGTAGGCGATCGTCTCCCCATCGGGCGACCAGCGCGGGTGGAAGGCGTCGTGCTCGAAGAAGGTGAGCTTGTAGGGCTCGCCGCCCGTCGTCGGCTGCACGTACAGGTTGTTGAACTGGTCCGCCGCCCCCGCCGTCGACGAGTAGACGAAGCGCCGGCCGTGCAGCGACACGTCCGGCCGTGTGCGGTACAGCGTCTGCTCCCGCAGCACCGTCCGCGCCTCCAGGATCCCGTCCGCGCGCGCCGGGACCCGGATCACGTTCCCCGAGCCCAGCGGCACGTCGCGGTTCGAGACGAGGAGGAGTTCCTCGCCGTCCGGCATCCACGCGGGCGAGATATACATGTCCATGGGCCCGAAGTAGAGCCGGTTGTTGCCGTAGGAGTTGTCGCTCGTGACCGCGATCTCGGGCCCCGCCCAGTCGCCGTCCGCCACGTCCCGGATGTAGACGTTGAAGTACCCGTTGGGCGCGCTCGACACGTAGGCGAGGCGCGTGCCATCGGGAGAGAACACGGGGTCGGCGTACACGAAGCGGTCGTCCGTGAGCACCCGCGTCTCGCCCGTCTCCGTGTCGAGGATCTCGAGCTGGACCCGTTCGCCGCCGTAGTCGGCCGTGTACGCGATCCAGCGGCCATCGGGCGAGTAGGAGGGGGATGAGTGGTACGTGCCCCCGCGCGTGAGTTCGGTCGCGTCGCCCGTCTCCACATCCACTTCCCAGACGGAGCCGGCCATCCCCACGGCGATCGACTCGCCGTCGGGCGACCAGGTCGGGAACCAGGGCGTCGTCCCCGGCGCCGGCGGCAGGTAGTAGTTGTGCATGTAGTTGCCGCCGTGCCGCACGCCGGGGTATTCGCCGAACGGGGGCGGTGGCTCTTCGGCGAGGAGCGGCGCCACAGGCCGGGCCGAGGCGGACTCGAGCAGCCCCGGCTCGCCGGCCATACCGGGCGCGTCACCGCCGGGTTCGCAGCCGAGGGCCATTCCGGCGGAGAGGACGGAGACGATGAGGACGGGAGCGGGGCCGATACGCATGGCAGCTCGCAGGTCGGGGGATCGCCGAACGGAGCCCCCAACTTGCTCCGCGCCGACGGCCCCGCGCAACGCGAACAGGCTGCTTGTGTTCGGGGCCCGCGATCAGGCCCCGTCTTCGAAGTGGAGCGTCAGGCTCCGGGGAGGCGGTAGGAGACGCCTCGGGCGACGGCCTCGTCGACGGTTTCGGGGTCGATGAGCACCGTCACCGAGACGGTCAGGGCCCCGGCGGCGGCGATGTTCAGCGAGAGCGTCGTGGCGGCGGTCGCGTCGGGAAGATCCGCGATCAGAAGGAGGTCGTCGTCGCCGAAGGCGTAGTAGAAGCCATCGAGGGTGCCGCCCGCGCTTTCGACCGTCTGTCTCAGCGCTTCGCGGCGTCCGGTACCGCCCTCGGCGATCAGACCCTTGAGGCCGGATCGTGTGTAACTCGTGCGGAACATGTACTTGGCCATGGTTCTCCGTATCCGTTGTTGTGTGGTTTGGGGTGGTTCTCGGTCGGTCAGCAGGTCAGGCAGTTGTCGTTGTTGTGCGAGCCCAGGCTCTCGAGGAGCGCGACGGTCTCGGGGAAGGGCGAGACGCGCTGCACCGGGCCGTTCGCCATGTCGGCCGTCGTCTGGCCGCGGCGGCTGACGACGGTGACGTCGCCCCCCACTTCGACGAGATAGAGGATCATCTCGTTGTCGCCGCGCGAGGCGGCGTTACTCCATAAATGATGACATAGCACCAATGTATATGAGGTCATGCCATTATGCGCAG